>JAAYSR010000088.1 GCA_012518325.1 Bacillota bacterium | reverse complement strand
GTCGAATCGGCATGCGATCGCCAATCTTCATCTCGCCACCTCCACCGGTCTTCTATTAGATCTATCGGCAGAATGCTCCCTTTCTGTTAATCAGAACTCTCCGGCAGGACCAGGCGGGCCTGATTTCTCCCTGAGTTCTTAGCCTGGTACAGGGCCCGGTCCGCCCTGGCCAAGGCCCCGGTAATGCTCGTATCCTGTGCAGAAAAGACGGACGCTCCCAGGGAGATGCTGGTGCGAATCAGCTCCTCCCCTGCCTGAAACTCAGCCAAGGCAACGGCTTCCACCAGCCTTCTGCCCAGCACTGCGATTTCTCCCTCCGGCACCCCGCGGCAAAGCACGACAAACTCATCCCCGCCCCAGCGGATCACTAAGTCGCCAGGGCCGAGGCTGCCTGAGACGGCTTGTACCACGCCCTGCAGCACCTGATCGCCGGCGACATGGCCGTAGGAATCGTTAATTGTCTTGAGGTGATCCAGATCAAAGATCATAATGACCGGGCTTGCGCCTCCGGCCTGGAATTCGCCGAACGCCTCCACCAGGCAGTCGTAGCCGTAGCGTCTGCTGCATGCCCCGGTGAGCATATCGCTGTTCAACTGCATCTCCAGCTGCTTGGTGCTTTCTTTGAAATACAGGTATTCCATCACCAGCACCGCACAGAGGGCAGCAATCACCAGGAGCACCAGCAGGAACACCATCCGCAAGGACAGCAGCACAGACAGCCTGCCTTCCTCAGCGCCGCCCGCCACCTGCTGCATGCACAGCCAGGCGGTATAGCCGATAACAAGGCAGATTAACAGGATCATGATCGTCATGGTGACAGTATGCTTGAGCCGCGTCATTGCTTCACCCGCTAACTGACAGAAAGGAGTAGTGAAAAGAGTCACTTACCAATTCACCGTCGGCCTTTCATCTCCTGCCCCTCCAGAAACCGTTACGGTACATAGATCATGGTTTTTGTCATGCCCCCGTCCACGATCAGATTGGCTCCGTTGATGAAGCGATTGTCGGGATGGGTCAAAAAGAGGCAGGCACTGGCAATGTCTCCCGCATGCCCCACCCGCCCTGACCAATGCTGCATATGGTCTATATCCCGCAGGGCATCGTAGTTTTCAGTCTCGATCCAGCCTGGGCTGATGGAGTTGATACAGATGCCGTCTATAGCCAGGGATGCCGCCAAAGCATGGGTCAGGGAGATGATTCCGCCCTTGGAAGCGGCATAGGCCTCTGAGTTTTCCTCGGACTGGAAAGCCCTGGTGGATGCAATGTTCACGATGGATCCCTCATTGTGCAGGCGCATAATCCGCGCTGCTTCCCTGGAACAGAGAAAGACGCTGCGCAGATTGGTGTTGATGATGGCATCCCACTCCTCCACCGTCAGCTCATAGGGAGAGCCAAAGCGGGAAACCCCGGCGTTGTTGATCAGGATATGGATTGTGCCGCAGCGCTCCTGAACCGTCTTCATCAAAACCGTGATCTGCTCCGGATCAGAAACGTCCGTCGGAACAAACAGAGCCCTGCCGCCTTCTTCCCTGATCAGGGCCTCAGTTTCCTGCCCCAGGCCCAGATCGCGTTCAGCAATCACAACCTGGGCTCCCCTGGCCGCGTAAGCCTGGGCGACCCCCCTGCCGATTCCCCGGCCGGCGCCTGTGACAATAACCACCTTGTCTTTAAACGCTTGACTCGCCATCCAGCTGCCTCCTTTACTGTTCCAGACTTATTTCATAGATAAACTTCCACAGCTTGCCTGTGACAAACAGGCGCTGGTTTTCCTGATCGTAGGCGATGCCGTTAACAACGTCTGCATCCGGATCAGCCTGCTTTTCCTCTGCATGCAGGCGGGCAAGATCAATCCAGCCCAAAACGTTGCCTGTACCGGGATCAATGCGGCAAATGCGATGATCATGCCAGACATTGGCCCAAATCTCGCCTTCAATGTACTCCAGCTCATTTAAGTTCCTGACGGGCCCTTCCTCTCCTGAAACCGCGAGCCGCCGGACAGGTTCCAGGGATATGGGGTCTAAAAAGGTAAGAACATCTGTGCCGTCGCTTAAAATCAGATGCTCCCCGTCGGAGGTCAGGCCCCAGCCCTCGCCTGCGTAATCAAACTCGCCGATGAGCTCCAGGCTGGCCAGATCATAAACAAAACCGCGCCCTTCCCGCCAGGTGAGCTGGAAGATTTTTTCCCCAAGAATGGCAATCCCTTCGCCAAAGAACTCTTTGGACAGGTCCCGGCGGTCCAGGATCTCGCCGTCCTCCACATTCACCCTGCGCAGGGAGGAACGTCCGTAAAGACCGGTTCCCTCATAGAAAAACCCTTCATGATACGCAAGGCCCTGGGTGAAAGCCGTTGGGTCATGGGGATAGCGATTCACAACTGTAAAGGTCTGGAGAGTCTCTCCGGCAGAGGCACAGGATCCAAGCAGGCAAATCAGCACTAAAACAGCTAATTGTGCAGCAGACTTAATTCTAATGTCACTCACCGCCCTTCCCCTTCTTCATTTGTCTATTCTGCCAGAGGGGAAAAGTTCCTGCCTGCAGAGATATGGGCGGCAGTTCTGGGCACAATACTCCTGAACAAAAGGAAGGAGGAACGAGTATGGACTCCAAGTTTAAGGGTTACGGCCCCGTGATCATGATTATCTCCCTTTTGGCGGTGCTGGCGGGGGCACAGGCCATCTTCGGCCGCGGTGCACAGCCGGAAATGTTCCAGTCCCAGGTAGGCGGCACGGGAAACTCCCTGCAGGAGGTCAGGTTTTTTGATCTGGAGATAGAGTTGAAGGATGATGCGGAAATAGAGATTCGCTACGGCTCCCGGGGACAGGAGCCGCAAATGGCCCAGCTGCGCCGGGAAGACACAAGTGAGCGCCTCTCGGGGGAAGAAGCGCTAGAGCGGGTCAGGGCCATCGTAGAATCCTCCCCGCCCCTGACCTCATCTGAACCGCTCTCCATAATCCAGGGAGTGCTGGATCAGCTGGAAGTGCACCAGGCGGATGTGAAGGAGTTTGAGCTTGAATATGAGCTGAACGATGGAACCGAACGCAAGATTGAGCTGGAAGTAGACAAAGAGCGGGACGATGACGATGGCTGGGATGACGACTGGGACGATGACTAGTGAAACCCCCACGGCTGTGGGGGTTTCATGGATCCCGGTCTGTGTCGAGCTGGGCCCTCATGCCCTCCAGCACCTTTATTGCTCCCTCGAAGCCTTCCTGTTCCCTGCGCAGCGACTCCAAGTAGGCCCTGCGCCTCGGCAGCAGATTGCGCAGGTACCGCAAGGACAATAGCGGCGGATTTAACACCGCATCGATTTCAGCCAGCCTCTGCTGCAGCTTGCCGATCCTGAGCATGATTGCCTGGGAGATGATTTCATAAGCGATCTCGGTTTGGCCGGCAATCCTTTTCCTGGACGCGGCCAGCCGATAATTGCGAACCGCCTCGTCGAGATCGTCCTTTTCCAGCGCCTTGAGGGCCCTGTTCACATAGACGGACTGGGGCATATGCCCCTGCCGCTGCAGGTAGGCAATGCCAAGCTTGGCCGCAAGCCCGGTTACCATGCCGGTCAGGAGCGAGAGCGAAGGGAACATTATACCTTCAGCGCCTTCTCGAGCCATTCGGCAGTCTTGGGATTGGCCTCCTTGAACTGTTTCCACTCACTTTCGGAAATCTCCAGGGGGTCCTTGCCGAACATCTGCTCAATATTGCGCGAGGCAGCCTTCACCAATTCCCGGTTGACGGAGAGGGCAGCCAAGACTGAACCGGCCACCGCAAACAGGCCGTCCACAAAATCGAGTCCGGTCAGGCTCTCCAGGCCCTGTTCCAGCAAGAGGCCTGCCAAAAAACCCGCCCCTCCGGCAGCAGTAGTCTTCACAATTTTGCTCACCATGCCTCACCTCTCTTCTTTAGCGCTTTTTATCGCCTTGGCAATGTATTCGTCCTTTTGCCTCAGGCGCCTTTCCAGCTCACGGATTTCAGCCCGGAGCTTGGATTCAACTTTAGCCTTGTTCCCGAAAAAACGGCTGTACAAAAAAGCGATATTAATGCCCAGGACAATGCCGACTGCAGTTCCAAAAACCAGGTAGAGCATATTTGCATCCCCCGCTGTGTTCATAGCATCCTCTCCACTCTGTACTTGCTTATCTTTTCCACAAAAAGCGTAAAACCCCTCCATCCAGGGGCTCCTTTGCTGCATTTGCCCGTGCCTTCCGGCTTAGATTATAATAAGAAGCGAGTAGGAGAGATAAGATGTCCAAACTCTTAAGAAAAACACTGGCACTCCTTGTCAAGCTGTATCTCATTTACGCCCTGGCTGCGGGAGTCTTGGTCTTTGCCCTGCCAGTCCAGGAGGAGACCGGCTATCAAAGGGAGATTGATCCCCGACGCTTCTGCGGCGAAGGGGAAGGGCCTGACCGGGTGGTCCTCCTGGAAGATCCCTACCTGGCGGCGTTGGCGCGCCATGATCTGATCCTGGGGGCTCAGGAGACAGTTGATGCTGCCTATTACAGCCTCGCCCGTGACCATTCCGCGGAGGCTTTTTTCGCCGCACTGCTGGACGCTGCAGACCGGGGCGTTCAAGTGCGCATTCTCCTCGACGGCATTCGGGCCCTGGGGAGCCCGCTCCAGGCAGTCCAGAGGGAGCTGGTGAGCCATGAAAACATCGAACTGAAGCTCTATGAACCCCTGGATCTGCTGCGCCCCTGGACCTGGAACAATCGCCTCCACGATAAGTACATCATTGTGGATGGTTCCTGGGCGATTATTGGCGGCCGCAACATCGGCCTCAGGTTTTTCGACCCCCAGGACCAAGACGCGGTCAGAGATAGGGATGTACTCATCATTAACCAGGGAGGCAAGCAGCACCCGGACAGTGTCCTCCTCCAGTTCAAAGCGTACTTTGCCGAGCAGTGGAACCACCCCTTTGCCAAGCAGGCAAAGGCCGGCAGGGCCGGGGAGGCTGAAAGCTCCGCAGAGCTCAGGGCAAAACTGCAGGCGGCAGTCGGGGAGCGCTTCCAGGACGAGATCGACTGGGAGGCCCTGTCCTTTCCCACCAGCAAGATAACCCTGATCCGCAATCCCCTGGGCAGACTCAACCAGGAGCCCTGGATCCTGATGGAGCTAGGCGCTTTGCTGGAGAACGCCCGGGAGCGGGCGGTGCTGCAAAGCCCGTACTTTATTCCCACCGCCGCCATGGAAAAGTACCTGCCGGCCTCTCCCCCGGATGCACGGACGGTAATCGTGACCAATCATCCCGGGTCGCCTGGCTATTCCAACCTTTCCGCCATGTCCGGCTACCTGAACCGAAAAAACGCTGTGGAAAGGTTCGCCGACGAAATCCACGAGTATTTTGACCCTGCCAAAAGCCTGCACGCCAAGACCTACGTTTTCGACAGCAGGCTGAGCCTGGTGGGATCCTTCAACTTCGATGCACGCAGCTCCTTTTTGAGCAGCGAGAGCATGGCGGTAATCGACAGTCCCGAGTTCGCCCGGCACTTGGAGGAAAAAATAGAGGGCATCATCGCAGGCAGCCGGCGGGCTGAAGCGATAACGCCCCTTAGGAAAGTCTCGTTAGCAATTTTCAGATTGGTCTTCTGGCCTTTTGCCTTTCTCCTCTAAGGCTAGATTACCTCCAGCCCCAAGACAGACTGCATCTGGCCCAGGGCAAAGTGATGGGCCTCCTCATCGAAGCTGGCCACACCCTCTTTGTACACTCTTACGGGAACATCCCGATTGGCCAGCTCCTCTGCGGTGAAGTAGACGCAGATATTGGTGCATACCCCAACGATCTCCACTTCATCCACCGCCTGCCTTGTACTCTCCGGGCTCAAGCCCAAATACTCCTCCAGATCTGTCTGGAAAAAGGCGCTGTAGCGGTTTTTCTCCACATAATGCACCCTCTCCCCGCCATGTTCAGCCACAACGGATTTTAGCTCAGGGATCAGCTGCTGGCCCCAAGTGCCCTGCACACAGTGGGGCGCGAACTTGGCAAACTCGGCATCGTCTTCCCGGTGGGTGTCTAACGTAAAGACAACTTCATCGCCTCTCTGCAGCGCCCTGTGCACCTGCCCCCTGATAAAGGGGACTGCCTTGCGGGCCGCCTCGGAGCTGAGGACTCCCTCTTCAGCAACAAAGTCGTTCTGCATGTCCACAACAATCAACACACGCCGCATGTTCATACCCCCTACAGTTTAAACCACTCCACAAGTCCGTTCAGCCTGGTCGCAATGGCGCTTAGATCCTGGGCGGCCGAGGCGATTTGCTCCGTAGACGCCGACTGCTCTTCGGTGATGGCTGCAATGTTCTCGCTGCCTGAGCCGATTTCGGCAATATCTTCCGACATATCCCGGACAGCAAAGGTGATGGCCTGAATGCGCTCAACGATCCTCTGGATCGACGCCCCGTTCTCCCTGGTGATTTCGGCGCTCAGCACCGCTTCTTTATTTCCCTCTTCCATGCCTTGGACTGTCTTTTCGGTACCTGCCTGAATGGTCTTGATCAGGGCGGCAATTTCATCTGTAGCCCTGGATACCTGCTCCGCCAGGGATCTCACTTCATCTGCCACAACGGCAAAACCCCGGCCGTGCTCACCGGCCCTGGCCGCTTCAATGGCTGCATTTAAGGCAAGAAGCTCGGTTTGGGCGGCGATTTGGTTGATCACATCCAAAATGCCGCCGATCTGGTCGGTGTTTTTCCCAAGCTCCCGTACAGTTGCCGCCAGCTCCTGAATGCGTTTCTCCAGATTCTCGCTGGCTTCCACCGCTTTTCTGGTCTCCTCGCTGCCGGCCTCTGCCTGCTCTGCAACATCCTGGGCGTCCTGGGCCACCTCCCGGGCTTTGCTGTTCAGACGCTCCACTGTGGAGGCAAACTGGTTGACACTGCTGGCCACTTCTTCAATGGAGGCAGCGGTCTCCTCTGTAGCAGCCGAAGTTTCCTGGCTGGTGGATGCCAAATGGGATGCAGTGTCCACAATGTTGCCGATTACTTCCCTCATCTTGGACTGGACCTGCACCAGCCCTTCATAAACGTGGCCGATCTCATCCTTACGCTTGTAGGACGCCTGCTCGCTGAAATCGCCGGCCGCCATCCTGTCCGCACTCTGCACCAAACCCCGGAGGGGCTTGAGCAGATAGGAAAGGAGCAAGAAGAGCACCAGGGCCACTGCAACAGTGGAAACGGCAGCCAGCAGATAGGCGGCTCTCCGGGATGCAGCAACTCTGTCTACGATATGGCTCCGGTCCTGAACCACTTTCAAATAGCCGATCACTGAATCGTTGTAGTTGCGCAAAGGCAGGAGCATCACAATGGAACGGCCGCCATCGGTGAAATAGTACTCCCGCTCGCCCTGCTCCACCCGGGCCGCCAGCTCCGCTTCTACCGGCCAGCGATCCTCTGGGACTGTACCCGCCAACAGGCCCGACTCCTGCACCGCCTCGCCGGCCCAGGCCAGGCTTTCTACGGAAAACTGATAGATGAAATACTCGCCGCCGAGCTCTTCCTGGAGCTCCCGCACAAAGTTGGCGCCAAAATTGCCCCCGAACTCAAAGGATCCTGTATGGGCGCCGTTGTAAAACATGGGCACAACCACCCTGAGACCGTATCCTCCCCGCCCTTCCTCCAGGCCCGCCACAGTTTCCTGCCTGCGGTTGGCCTCATTGACGGTGAAGCGGAAGTCGCTCAGCTGGTCCCCGTAATTCTGGAGCTGGTGCAGGCGCAGGAAAGACGATGAATCCGGCATATGAAAATGCATCTGGGCATACTGGTCCTTCACTGCCTCATAAACCGGCAGCAGCATCTCGATCAGGCTTTCCCGGTCCCGCAGGGCAAAGAGCCACTCAACTTCCTTGTTTCGGGCCACACTGAGGGTCAGGGCTCTGGTGGCCTCAACTTGATCCTGCAGCTTGCTCTCGATCACCTTCCCGAAAATCTCCATCTCCCGCAGTTCTGTCTCGGTGATCAGTTCCACAGACTGGCTGCTTAAAAACGTAGTTGTGACAAACAGTGCCAGAACAGCCACGGCACAGGCTGTTAAAACCACCTTCATACGAATTGACATAATAGACCCTCCATTCTCCCTCGGTCCTAAGCCCTGCAATGGAATTGTTTATTGTTAGCTAATTATACATACCTCCATTGACACCTGCCGGCCAGGGAAGAATTGGGACCAGGATTCCTCTTTGTCCCATCAGAGATAGTCTGAGATATACGGTTTCTTGCGGATCAGCACATCGTCAATGAGCTTGATCGTCTCCCGGCTGGCCTGGATCCGGTCCAGCGCAAAGAGATCCGGCGCCCGCTTGTAGCCTAAGAGCAGCGTGGTCAGCGTGCCAATGGAGAGGCTGGCCTGATGCCGGGAGGGCTGCAGCGTCATCTGCGCCGTCCGGCCCTGGATTTCCAGGTTGTAAGTCTTGTTGTTCCATTCCAGGAAGGGATCCCTCACATGCAGCGTCAACGTCGCTCCGTCGGCATCCGCGGCAAAGCGGTAGCGCCTGATAAAGGCTTCCACATCGACTATGCGCCCCATAATGTAGGGCCGGATTGTTTCCTTGATGTCACTGTCCCTGAGGGCAAAGGCAATGGGCTCGCCGGAGTAGTTGTTGGCCCGCACTTCATCCACCATGGATTCGTGGGCAATGATGTAGCGGAAGAGACCCTTCTTAGCTTCTGTGTTGAGGCAGACCATTTCCTTCACATACATGATATCCTCGTCGATGAGGTAGACAAGGTACCCTAAAGGCCTGTCATCGGCGGAATAGTAGATGGCCACCGTGGTGTCGTCCACATCCCAGCGCCAGTACTCATCCCAGGCCAGATCATTGCGGAACAGGCAGCCGTGGGTCCGCTTGGCAAACTTGTTGTGCAGGCTTGCCAGATCAGTGCTGTCCTCAGACACCCTGCGGACATAGCCCGGCACCTCCTCATCCACCAGCATGTTGGGATCCGTAATCCGCCAGGTCATCTTATCGGAGATGATCTCCCAGCCCCGCTTGCGGTAGAGGGGAATGGAATAGGGATACAGAATCGCGAGGGTCTGGCCCTTGGAACGCATTTCAGTCAGGCTCTCCTTCATCAGCCGAGACATCAGCCCCAGTCCTGAATACTCGGGATAGGTGGCGACACTGGTGATAAACCCGATGGGAAAGATTCTGGAATGAACATTCATGTCCATGGGTACAACCGCAAACTGTGAAACCAGTGTATCGCCGTCAAAGCAGCCCAAGACGTGCTTGTGCTCCAGCACGGGGAACTTGGACTGGCGGATATCCTCACTGCCCCAGCCGTAGTCGCGCAAAGTTTTTTCCGTCACCTGAAAAGCATAGCGCAGAAGTTCATTGTACTGATCAAGATCGTCGATAGTCAGCTTTCTGATTGTAAACTCTAAGTTCCTAATGGCCTCCACCTTCTTGTGCAGGAGATATTTGCAAACATTGACACCTTTATCCAGTTAGCATAAAATCAAAGCCAAGTAGCAAGGAAAATGAGGTGTTAACATGATCAAAATAGTCAATGAGAATACAGATCCCCGCATTAACCTGGCTGTCGAGGAATATGCCCTGAACTACCTGGATCCCAGGGAAGATTACGCCATTCTGTGGCAAAATGAGCCTGCAGTCATCATCGGCCGCAATCAAAATACTGTAGCTGAAGTAAATGCTCCTTACATCAAAGAGCACGGCATCCATGTGGTGCGCCGCCTCTCGGGGGGCGGAGCTGTCTACCATGACTTCGGCAATCTTAATTTTACCTTTATTGTGGACGCTGACAAGACTGTTGTGAGCAATTTCGAGTATTTTACCAAGCCGGTGATCGAAGCCCTGGCCAGCCTGGGAGTGAAGGCTGAGTTTTCCGGGCGCAATGATATCACCATCGACGGCCAGAAGTTCTCCGGCAACGCTCAGTACTGGTCCAAGGACCGTCTCCTCCACCACGGCACCATCCTGTTCAATTCCGACCTGTCTGTGGTGCAGGAAGCTTTGAACGTAAAGCTGGACAAGATCCAGTCCAAGGGAGTAAAGTCAGTGCGCAGCCGGGTGACCAATATCTTCCCCCATCTGCCAAAACCTATTACCATTGACGAGTTTAAGGAAACCCTCTGGCGCTTCCTGATTCCTGGGGACAAGGCGGAAGAGTATGTCCTTACCGAAAAGGACTGGGCCATCATCAGGGAGCTCAGCGAAAAGCGCTATGCAAAGTGGGAGTGGAACTACGGCGCCTCGCCTGAGGCAGAGATCGAGAAGGAAGAGCGCTTTGCCGGCGGCAAGCTGGAGCTGAAGTTTAACATCAGGGACGGGCTGATTCAGGACATGCACATCTTCGGCGACTTTTTCGGGAAGAAAGAGGTCTCCGAGTTCGCGGAAATGCTGAACGGCAAAGAATACCGGGAGGGCGCAGTCGCCGAGCTTCTGGACAGCGTAGACTTTGAAGGCTATTTCATCAACATTACTAGGGAAAACTTCCTCAGCTGCCTGTTCGCATAGGGGAAAGCAAAAGGAGCAAAGCCAAGGGCGCTGCTCCTTTTTTCTTTACCCGGCCTGAGCCGGTTTTTTGAAGTAATGGATGGCCTGGTCAATCGCGGCCTGGGCCGCTTCCATGATGACCTCCGAGGAGGTGGGATGGGGATGAACTGCCCCGGCCAGATCATGGACGGTACTCTCAAGCTCCAAAGCGGCAACCGCCTCGGAGATCAGGTCCGTCGCCTGGGCGGCAATGATGTGCACGCCAAGGACTTCACCATACACTTCATCCGCGATAATTTTGACAAAACCCTCCGCTTCGCCGTCGGCCAGGGCCTTGCCGTTCGCGGCCATGGGGACGGTGCCGAT
>JAAYSR010000087.1 GCA_012518325.1 Bacillota bacterium | reverse complement strand
TGCTTGCAGTACTTATTTCTGCCTCCATGCCGGTTTCAGCATCCAGAATTCTGTCTGTGCCTACGGCGGATGTGAAGGATGACACTCTGGACTTCAGCTTCCTCTATCATCGCGGCGTCAGTTCTTTGGAAGCACTTTATGGATTCTATCCGGGTCTTAGCGCGGGCCTGAGGCAGGAGTTCGGCGGCAGCCTCTTCGCTGTATTGCGGGCGGCCGTTGTGGAAGAAACCCAGTCCCTGCCAGGCTTTGCTCTGGGAGGGGAACTCTCTGTCAAGCAGCCCAATCTTTATGCAGTAGTATCGAAGCAGTTGGGCATGCCTGGCCTGCGGGGACATTTGGCCCTGGGTTCAGGCCGTTATGCACGGGGAATGGCGGGCGTGAGCTTTATGCTCAACCCGGTTCAGGTCGGCAATGCTCCTACTGCCTCTCTATTTGTTGAGTATGACGGTATTGGGGTGAATGGGGGCTTAACGGCCCAGTTCAGTCCGGAGCTGAAAGCCAATTTAGGAATGTCTTCAGGACATGGGTTAAGTTTTGGAGTTAGTTTTCGGGCGGCCTTTTAATAAGCTGCTCCGGCGGCTGTGAGGTGTTGGCGAGATGAGGATCTTCGATCGCTATCTGATCCGCGAGTTCATGGGACCATTTTTGTTCTGCGTCACGGGTTTTACCGTGGTGCTTTTGAGCGGTCTGCTTTTTGAGCTGACAGATTTAATTTTCGTCCATGAAGTGGCAGTCTTCACAGTCAGCAAGATGCTGCTTTATCGCGTTCCGGCAACTGTGGTCATGACTTTGCCCATAGCCACTCTGTTTGCCACTTTATTGTCCATCGGGCGCTTAGTCAAGGACAGCGAAATGACAGTGCTCCGGGGGAGCGGAATTCCGGTTCCCCGCTTGATCCTGCCCATCTTGGCCCTGGGCATTCTGATCAGTTTCTTCTCTTACGCTTCTTCCGAGAGAATCGTCCCCCAGGCCAACCATAGATTTGAGAACATCTTGCGGCAGATCATCTTCTCTGACGGTGTCCCCGTTGTCCAGGAGAATGTCTTTTTCCACGGCGGCGAGGATCGATACTTCTATATCGGCGAGGTGCAGACCAAGACCAATGAGCTGAACAAGGTCCTGGTCTATGAACTTAAGGACGACCGCTTCCCCAGCATAACCAGCGCCAAGCGGGGGATCTTTCAGGACCACACCTGGGTTCTGGAAGACGGCGTGTATCAGGAGCTTGATGCAGAGGGGTTTGTCCAGTTTGAAAGCCGTTTTCAGCGCATGGAGATCGTCACCGAGCAGGAGGGCGAAGTTTATCTGGGCAACCAGCGCACCACCGACGAAATGAACCGCAAGGAGCTAGGGGAGTACATCGAACGTTTTCAAAGAGGCGGTCTAAAGGTGCTCTCCTTTGTCGTTGATTACCATCTGAAGCTGGCACTGCCCATGGCCTCATTTGTTTTTGCACTCTTTGCTGCGCCCTTGGCACTTCTGGGCAGGGGCGGGCGCTCCTCTGGGGTTGTCTTAAGCCTGGTCATTCTCCTTGTTTATTATGTGGCGGTATCTGTCTGCCGTTCCATGGGTGTCAATGAGATGCTGCCGCCGGTAGTGGCTGCCTGGCTGGCCAACACCGTGTTTGCGGTTTCTGGTTTTGTATTCCTGGTCAGATCTGACCACTTGCGTTAGAATTGGGGAGATTCTGTGCGTCATAAAGCAAGGATTCTAATTGCATCTGTGCTGTTTCTGCTGGCTGCAGCACTGTTTACCGCTTCAGCTGCAGCAAATGAGCGGGTTCACATCACCGCGGCCGAATCAGGGCTTTATGATTGGGAAACCCAAATCTTTGAGGCCCAAGGCGATGTTGCGGTTACCTACGGTGATCTATCCCTCCACGGAGACCTGCTGACGATGAATACCAAGACCGGGGAGGTTTGGGTACGGGGAGATGTCAGGCTCCGTCAGGGAGAGCGGGTGCTGAGTGGCGAGACCCTTTTTTACAATTTTGAGACCGGGCAAGGTTCTCTGGAGCAGGCCAAGGCGGAGTTTGCGCTGCCGGAAAAGACGGGTACAGTCTTTCTCAAAGGTGAATCGGTGGGCATTGACGAGGAGAAGTACACTGTTGCAGCGGCCCAGTTCACCACCTGTGACTTAGATGAAAGCCACTTTCATCTGGCTACGAAGGAGCTCGAGTACTTTCCCGGCAAGAAAGTGGTTATCCGCGGCGTAACCTATTACGAGGGCAGAGTTCCCCTTTTCTACTGGCCCTATGTGGTGATTCCTTTGGATTTGGAAGATGGGATTAACCGCTTTACTTTGCCGGTTTTTGGCTACAGCGAAGCAGAAGGTTATTACATGAAAAATACCTTCAACTACTACGTCAACTCCAGCTCCTATGGCCATCTCTATGTTGATCTGTTTACGCGCCTGGGTTTGGGGGTCGGGGCCCGGCATTTCTATGAGCTGGAGAAGCTCGGTAAAGGTTCCCTTTACCTCTACGGCATCCCCACAAGTAAAAGTCCGGTGCTGAAGGGCGCCTTCAGCCACAGCTGGAAGAATGACAACTGGAGTTTTTCTACTGCTTCTAACTATGAGAATTCCTGGGCGAGACATGACTTGAGCACCGACAGCCGCCTCAGGCTCACTTTGGCTAAGACCAGCGCTGAAGCCTGGTTTAAGTATAATAAGAACCCCGCTGCTTCTACAAGCGAGAAGCGGGATGTGGGCGTGTCCTGGTCACAAAGCCTGACGGACAGCTGGCGCCTTAACCTGCAGGGTTCTCTAATTGAACAGACCAGAAACAAGGAAGAAACCAGGGTGCTGGACTATTTAGCAGAGACGGTTTATCGCTTGGGCAGGCATACCTTGACCCTGGCAGCTCAGCAGCAGTATAACCCCGATCTTCTGGAAGGCGAGAGCCCTCCTTGGCGGAGTGTACAGCGCATTCCAGAGTTGAAGTGGACGGTCAGCGATTTGGGCATTTCCGGACTGCCCTTGGGAACCCAAGTTGTGCTTGGCCGTTACGGTGAAAGGCCTTCCACCGTCACCCAAAACAGGGCCTTTGGGCAGCTGACCCTGTCGCAGCGCTATTGGCGTCCCGCTGCCAACACCACTGTAAATTACCAGGGCCATGCCGCTGGGGCGGTCTACGGAAACAAAGAGAAGCAGGCATGGACCTATGGGCGGGTAGGTTTGACGCAAAGGTTCACCGGCAATCTTCAGTTCACCGCCACCTACAGCCGCCGTGATGTCTGGGGAACATCCCCGTTTCGTTTTGACCGGCAAAGCCCGCTGCAGACTCTCGATTTCAGCTTGGATTACACAACTGCGCCCTTGCGGGTGACGGCACGTACCGGTTATAACCTGCTTAACAAACAGTTCAGCACTTTGACTGTCCAGACCACATGGAGACCAAGCCAGGTCTGGAGCATCAGTGCCAGGACTGACTTTGACCTGAACCGCAAGGTGTTGACCCACGTTATTCCAACTGTGCAGTACAAAAAAGAGGATCTAAATCTGCAGTTTGGTGTGTGGTATCAGCCTGACAGCGGGGTGTTACGGCGGGTAGAGAGCGAAGTGGCCTTGCCCCTTGATACCTGGCGGATCAGTTATGCCAGCGTCTATGAGCCTCCCAGACAGGCCTTTACTGAAGGCAAGATTACAGTAACCAAGGACCTGCACTGCCGCAAGCTGAGTGTCTCCTACGACCATGTGAAAAACAGCGTGGCACTGCAGTTTACCATCAACGCTTTTCCAACTCTGCCGATAGGCTGGGATTCCGAGGGCGGCCTCAGTCTCTTTGACTTGGAAGATGTGGCTGACCTGATTGGCGTAGAGGAGTGATGGAGCTGAACAGCAAGCTGAAAAAGGGCCTCATCATCGCCGCAGCATTGTCGGTATTGGCCTTTCTCGCCTATCGCTTTTTCGCCCAGCCGCCTCCTCCAGCCGTCAGCGTGCCCCCTAGCGTGCAGCTTCTGGAATCAAGGCTGGTAGGCCGTAAAGACGGTGTCCGGCAATGGGAAATCCTAGCCCAGTCTGTTCTCCAGACAGGAGACACTGTAACGCTGACCAATCTGGATGAGATGATTATGTTCCAGGATCAGGAGCCCTATTTGTTTATCGATGCCGATACCGCGGTTTGGAATCGCAAACAGGATATCCTCCATCTGCATCAGGCGATTGTCCGCGATGACGGAGAAGAAGGGCTGTATCTGGAAAGCGATCTCTTGATCTGGGAGGGCGGCCGGGAAACTCTTACCTCACCAGGACCGGTTTTCATTCTATGGGAGGGCATGGAGATTACAGCCTCTGAAATGGTTCTGGAATCGCAACACAGGCTGCTTCACCTGATGGACAGTGTGCAGATTCGGGACGGTTCTTTGCTGTGGCAGATGAGTAAAGCGGTGTACGACTTAGACCGGGGACAGATGGATTTCTATGGCAGTTTGCTTTTGGAAGGGGAGGACGGACATGGTGAAAACGACTAGAAAGTGGATTGGCTGGCTGCTGGTCTTGGTGCTTTTCGCAGCGCCGCAGACAGCTTGGGGACAAAGCCAAAAGGGGACCCTCCGCATCACTGGGGTTCCTGCCGATGTTTCCGCCGGGCGCTATGATCGGGACGCTGGAGTCTTCTATGCCGACGTAAGTGAGATCTCAGACGCTCTGATTACCTTCATCTACGATGATGTGGAGATTGC
>JAAYSR010000086.1 GCA_012518325.1 Bacillota bacterium | reverse complement strand
GTTTCAATCCACGCTCCCGCACGGGGAGCGACAGTAGGGTCCTCAAACATCGTTTTTATCGGCCTTTCGCGCCTCGATTTCGAGAACCCCAGAATTTCTTTCAATTTTTTCGGGCAGAAAACCGAAAATCGCTTGTCAAGGTGCATACTTAGCACTCTGCGAAACGTCTAGGAATATCATGTTCACTAGGGGTTCGCAAAGACTAAACCATTAGTACACCTTCCGGGTCATAGGACTCTTTAGCGCCGACGTGCTCTACTCTTCTCTTCCAGTTGCTGCCTAAGAAATAGTATCGTAGGCTGTCTTTTTCCGGGTCAATGATCGATTCCAGCTTTTTCCTAAGCTGAGCCAGCTGAACCGGATCGACCAAGCATTCGAAAACTGAATTTTGGACACGCTGGCCGTAATTCACACACGTTTTCGCTACCAAGCGCAGACGACGGCGACCTTCTGACGTCTCGGTATTCACGTCATAAGTAACCAACACCATCAACTTTCATCACCATCACTTCATGAGAAATGGAGGATACCCGTCTATATCGCCCCTAATGCATCTGGCCAGCAGCATTGCCTGGGCATAGGGTATCAAACCAACTTCAAACCTTTCTTCGAAATAGGGATGGGTGACTTCCTGCTGTTTTCGAGTCTGCCAGGCATTGATCACCTTCTTCCTCCCTTCATCCGTCATCAATACAGCACCGGTTTCCTTGGCTGCAAAATCCGTATCGTCGAGCTGCTGGGTGTTAATCAACGAGAGTGTCAACCGATCGACCAGATACGGCCGCAACTCCTCCATTAGGTCCAGCGCAAGACTGGCCCTCCCTGGGCGAATGCGGTGCAAAAACCCAACCTGTGGGTCCAGTCCTACCGTTTCCAACGCTGCTTCACAGTCGTGGGCCAGTAGACTGTACAGAAATGAGAGCACTGCGTTTGTTCTGTCCATAGGTGGTCTGCGACTGCGGCCTGTAAACTGAAACGTATCCTTCGCTTCTAGAATCAAGTAATTGAAAACACTGTAGTACGTGCGGGCTGCCTCACCTTCCACTCCCCTCAATGCATCAAGTGATTTTACAGTCATAGCCTTTTCGATTTGACCAGTAATAGTTCTTGCTGCCTGATCAACCTCCTGGTTGCCTTCGCGACTGCCGTGATCGCGCAGGAACCTACGAAGTACAGTCCTGGAGTTCATTAGTTTCCCCAATACGAAACTGCGAGCGAGTTCAAATGTGACTATTGGGTCATCGGACAGGTCATACTGCCTTTTTCTCAAGAGGACATTGCCCCGGACTGGCGAGCTCACTTTGGCCAGCAATCGTCCACTTGGCGACATGAACGATAATGCAACACCTCGAGAAACGCAAAGGTGCATGAGTGCAGGGCTTGCCCCAGTATAGCCAAATGTTACTATCCCCTCCAGGTTGTGAATCGGCATGCGAAATTTTACTTCATCGTCAATGTAGATGAGTACATTTTCCCGTTCGCGCCCCAGATGTGCTTCGGGGGATGTAACATACAGCGTGTTCAGCAGCTTGCGCACCACACTCACCTCCATTGGGCCTATTCCCTGCTAACTATCAATGGCTGTTCGCAAGTAGGCACTTACCTTCTTACTTTCCGAGAGCTTGGGAATGCAAAGTTGAATTAGGGAGCATCGCTCACACTGCGCGTTGTAGTTTGCGGCAGGAGTAATCCCAGCTGCAAAGGCTTGGTGCATACATGCAGCGACGTCCTTTGTTTCGCTTCTCAACTCAGCATCAAGCAAAACGTCGAGTCGCCTGCGGGTTGCCCCATAGAAGATGTATCCACGATCCAGAGTTATGTCAAACATCTCTTCCAGGCATAACGCCTGAGCACATAACTGTAAGGTATCTATGTTTCTTGATTTCGGCCTGCCTACCTTGTACTCTACAGGCACCGGCCGCCAGAAGCCTTTCCTTCGGGCCAGAGTCACGCCTCGTTCTGACCTTTCGAATTCAACGACATCCGCAACCCCATACAGCCCTAAAGAGTGGGAAACAATTGGCACTGCCCTCACCACGATTTTGTCCCTGCGTTTCTCTACTACATAAGGATTGTTTGCCTTCTGATGCATTTCCTGGCCGCGGAAGGTGAAGATGTTCTCTTCCCACTGCTGTTCAATGTGTATTAGGGCCCACTGACGAGGGCAAAATGCATAATGCTGAATGCCGGAAAGGGGCAAATAGTCAGTTGTTTCCCATCCGTCCATGTTAGTAACCTGCATAAACCTCTGTTTTGATTCCGTCCAGTTCTTCAACTGTGATGTCGTAATCCTGTAGGCTGGTGGGCTCCTTTACCCCTTCCTTTACCCTAACCTGCAGCGACCTATGGACTTTGGCGGATGAATATTTCCCGGTCGGGTTTGGATGTTCCCACCAGATTACCTTGTGTACTTCCATACTGCCCTCAGGGCGTGCAGAAGAAGCGTCGTTATCAAACAGGTGGATGAGAGACTGCTTGATTACTTCCGCGTCCACATCGCTGAAACTAGTTCTTGAAGCGAGCTGTGTGTTAATACTGCCATAAAAGACATACACCCCATGGTCGACGCGATACTTCATGCCCATGGTATCCGAACCCTTCTTGTCAACTGCTTCATCGCTTACGCTCTTCGTGATTTGAGTCTCGGTAATATTTATTGGCGCAACAGAAAATGCTGGGTGAATCGATACGGGACCTCTCACGCCTACCGAAACGCCGTCTCCCTTCTTACTGCTCTTATAGGCAAAAACCTGGCCAAAGGATCGGACGTCCAGCCATTTCTCACAGGCGGCCTTGGCCATCTTTTCCGGATCCTTCATGACATCCTTAAGTTCTCCCTCAGCCCTTTGCCGCAGAGTGAGATACTCGTCAACCCGATAGTCATTGGACTGAACGAAAACATTATAACCCTGATCCAGGAAGCGATTCCGCAACTTCCGTTTGATACAGACATCTGAAATCTCACCTATGCCGTCGTAGTTGATGCGCGGCCTGTTGCCATTGAGCGGATCCCCGTTAGGATTTGCATTATTCACTTCCAAAACGACTGCAAAGTCCACCTTCTTGGTTAGAGTTTTCATTCCTTAATACCCCCTTAGAGTTGTCCATAACAATGCTTAGTTAAGCCTTAATCTCCGTTTCTTCACTAGCCTGTGACTTACTTTTCCTGAATGCCGACATTTGGCAATGATAGCCCAACAAAAACTCACCTGACAAGGGTCGATCATTTGTAAAATCATCTGGATCAAAGAGATCCATGATCTCAAACAAGGTCCGATCCAGCCAAGTTTTCTGTTCAGGTTTTAGGCGGTTTCTGTAAGGCACAAGCCTTTGCTCCAAATTCATCCAGGTTGAGAACGGACTGCGGGCGAAACGGTTCATGTTCTTGGCTGCATTCGTAGGACGCTTTTGATCAGACTCAGACAAAGCCCAGCCTTCCAGGTTGTCTGCGTAGGCCAGCAGCCGTCCGTAAAGGTAATCGCGTGTAGCTCTTTCACGATCCAAAGCCATGGTGTAACCCTCCTCAATATTTGCTCCACGATACAGTCCACAGGCAATAGTCAGAACCTTTTTCCACTCCCATTCCTCTTCAAAGGCAATCCTGTTTGCCGCGCGTCTCACCGCGGTTCGAACAATATCCTGCGGCAGAGGCCGCCCTTCTATTACGGAGGGAAGCAGGCGTTCAATGGTCTTGGCGCGCAGCTTGGCGTCCACGCGCGTTCCGTATGCTGCTTCAGCAATGTCGTAAAGGCTCGGGGCGCTGATATACGCAAATGGGAAATCCTTGTCGGCTCCCCGGGGACGATAATTCTGTTCCCAGGCATAGGTCATGTGCCAGTTTTCCAAACGGTTCAGAAACTCAGAGCCCCACAGCTCCCGATAAAAGCTAATGGACATCCGGCCTGGAGTGGCTGAGTCAAGGGCCATCACGTAAATGTGAGCGAAATCCCCCAGCTCCTGTCTGAAGCCCAGGATCTTTTTCCGCAGCTTGAGTGCAAACTCTTCACCTGTATACGCTACTTCTGGCTCTTCTGGCGAATCATCCAGGGGCAAACCCAAAGATGCCATAAGATTGATCGAGTCATCCACGGGACTCGGGATCGCTCTTCCGACATTAGCCCACGCTACAATGGCCAAATCACCGCTCCGAAAACCCTGGTTTCGAACTAGCCAGGCCAGCATGTTGTGGGCTTTTTGCGTCACTTCAAAACCTACCCTCACTGCCTGGGAATCGTCCTCAAACCTGCCGCGGTAAGTAAAGCCGCTGGAGTCATTTCCAGAAATCAGCTTAGCTTTGTCCGCATCATTTCTGATCTTCGCGGGGTGAGAAATGGCCACTGCAACTTCATTCCCAGTGACATAGCAGATGTCGCGGTGCGTAATTCTGGAAACATAGTAATCGATCCAGGACTGAATCAACTCCTGATCACACCATACCCTTGTTTCAAGCACCCCTGGCTCTTCCACCACCCACCTGACAAATGCATCATACGGTGCCTGGGTTCCAGGCAAGACACCAAAAATCTTTGGCGCCTCATCCTGGCTTGTCCACTCTGAAAGCACCTTGCCATCGACATCAACGGGCAGAATGGCGTAGTTGATAAGGTCTCCCATCAAGGTGCCCTTTTCCACATAGCTAAGGATTGCCCTCAGTTTGGGATGCCAACAGTCTGAGTTCGCCCAGTCTCGTAAATCCTGCAAATAG
>JAAYSR010000008.1 GCA_012518325.1 Bacillota bacterium | reverse complement strand
GGATTTGGACTGGGCGTCGGCCAGCTGGGCTGTCCCCACGACGGATTTTGAATATTGGGTACGGTTGGAGCCCACCAGGACCACGACGCCTCAGCCAGCGGTGCAGCCAACAGTACGCAGACAAGTGCAAATAAAAATACACGTTTCAAGCTGATTTCCTCCTACAAAGATGTTTTCTTGCAGGTCCCATTATAACAGGAATGGGAAACCAGCCTGAAATGTAAGTTTTGGTATTATCCCAGCTTAACGCCTGTATCTGTCAGCTACTTCCTGAACAATTTTATGAATGGAAAAATCGCCTTTAAAAACGACGTCACCGTCGATGATTACAAGGGGCAGGGGTCTCTCATCTTTCCAGGGAGCATTTTGGTTCCCCGGCCTGGAAATGTTAACCATCCGCACGGCAACATCCGGACCGACCCTCCTTCTTACCGCACGCCTCAAATAGACAACTGCCTCTCCCAGAGGCATTCTTTTCCTTCAGCCCCCGCAAGAGGTCAGCAGAGCACTGGGTTTTCCATAGACAATGACCTCCACAGACAGCCCTCCAATCCTGCAATGTCAGACCAGTATATGCTTCACCGCCTGCCTAGGACTCTCTGCCAAAAACTTTGGGACCTGCTCCTTTCCGATTCTTCTAGAGCCTGAAGACGCGTCCTCAGCCTGCTGATGTTCTGCTCTGCCTGGGCCAGGCTGTTCTGCCAAAGCTTTTTGTTCTGCTCCTGGCTTTGCTGCAGGTTCACAGTCCTCCTCTCCAAACGCTCAATGCGCGTGAGCAGGGGAGCCAGATCAACAGGGTCCGGAAGCTTAAGCTCCCTTTGCCAGCGTGCCATCTCTTCCCTCGCCCTTTCCCACTCCTGCAGCGTTCTGAAAGCCTGCTCCATAAAGGCCGCCTGCAGTCTTGCCTCTTCACTGCGCCTAGCCTGTTCCTCCTCGCTCAATGGGGGCTTCTCCGGTTCAGGTTCGGCTGGCGGTGCCGTCGGCTCTTCAGCGAGTTTGACTTCGGCCTCAGGTTCTCCCTTGGCCTGATAAACTGCCAGGGTCTGGGAACCCTCGACCTGCCAGACATAATCAAAGTCTCCCCGGGGAAGCGCCTGCCTCTCAGTCCAGCGATCAAAGGGGCTGACAAAAAGCCTGCCCTCCTCACCCCAGTACACCTTCCACTCATCGCCCTGCCAGGAAAACCCCACATTGGCCGCATGGCCGTCACCGGAAGACACTTGCGCGGCTGGAGACCAGTTTTCTTTTTTGGAACGCACTCTCAGCACCGTTCTGTCCCTTTCCTCCTGCCAAAAGAGGTAGAGTTTTTCTGGAGTAGAGATGAACTGGGGGCGGCTGCATCGCTCCTCAGAGAAGACTACAGCACCGCTCCACACCCTGCGCTCCAGATCATAGACTCTGTAGAACAGGGGCTGATCCTGATGGCCGCAGTAGACAAGGTGCAGGTAGCCGTCGCCGTGCCAGCTCGCGCTGAAGCTGGACTTTTCTGCAAAGACATTGGTTGAGACAGTCTGCGGGACACTCCACTGGTCAGTGAAGATCTGGTGCCTGAGCAGGGAGCCGCTTCCCACCGCCTGGTTGGCGAAGTAAAGCAGATGAGTGTTTCCCTGCCCGTCGGCTAACAGCCTGCCTCCCCCCGCACAGGGCAGTTCAAAGTCGATGCGCTCGCTCCGGAGATCATCTTCTCCGCTAAAGCACCATGCGTATGTTTTGCCCATAAAGGCGACAATGCGCAAAAACCCGCCTGCCACAGCCACCGCGACATCCTTCACATTCTCCTGTAACATGATTGCCTTTCCCTGCATAGAGTGGATCACTAAGGAACCATCGCGCAGCTCAACACTGTTAAATTTTGGATGCTTAATCTTGATTAGCAAAGCCACACCTCCTCATAATCAAGTTATGCGCAAGCCTGGACATTCAGACATTTTATTACGAGCTACGCACCCCATCCTACAGTTAGCATACTATGGTCTAGAAAGGAGGATTAAACATGAAATGCGAATATGAGCCCGATTTCCAACGGGAGGTTATTTATGTCAATAAGGTCTACAACGAATGCTCCATTATTGACTGCCCTACCTACCGGATTCCCATTCCTCCCACCTACCCTCTTGCAGTGAACATCGTTGATTGCGCCATCACTAACATTGTGGCTGAAGGAGTCATTGTCGGAAACGACGAGATTGACGTCGTTGTCAACTTTGTAATGAATGTAGAGTATGACAGCAACGGAACGAGTCAGTTTATTCAGCAGACAGCCCAGTACCGCCGCCGGGGGGTTCGGCTCGAAGGTGCTGTCCCAGGAATGAATGTGGTGATCCTGCCCCTGGTCCGATGCTTATCATGCCGGGCTGTTGATGGAGGTACCGTCATTGAGTGCGATGTGGGCATCTACCTGATTGTTAAAGCCGTCGCGCTGGTTCAGTTGGAGGTCTTGGGCCGTTTTGCCCCCGAACCGCCAGAGTGTGAGCAGGTGTCTCCCATTGGTTGCGCAGAATGGTTCGAGCTGGCCGAATCTGGTGCGTTTTGGCCTCCGTTTCCTCCACAGCCGCAGCGAGAGCATCGGTAAGGAAAGCCCAAGTCCAGCGCCTAGCTGGATTTGGCTTTTTCAGAAATGGGGACAACCATAGAAAGGACCATCTGCCTTGAAAATCATCCTCACCACTCGTTTTTACAGGAACGGCCAAACGGCCCATGTAACTGATCTGTGCACAGAACTGATGCGCCGGGGACGGAAAGTCCTGCTGATCATAACCGGGCTGCATGATCCCGCCTACTTAAGGTGGCTCAAGTCCAAAAGGATTCCCTTTGCAACCGCCTCAAACCCAAATCAGCTGAAAAAATACCTCCGCAGGACCCAGTTCACTCCCCACATTATCCATAACCACTCCTCCCACACCCTTGAACTGGCTGCAGCTCTAAGCAGTCACTTCAATGTCCCTTCCGTTACTACAGTGCATTACCTGGACTTTCCAAGAAGTGAATTATTAACCGGGCAAAGCGCAGTGATCTTTATCAGCCGGGAAATGGCAGAGTTTTTCAGGGACCTGGCAGTTCCGTCCTACATCGTGGAAAACGGGATTCCCATTCCCCCTTCCCTTCGCCAGAATCTACCGTGGCGCAAGGAGGCGCTGTTCTTGGCCCAAGTTACGGCGGAAAAGCAAGAAAACTTCCGGTCTATGACCGAAAGTCTCCTCTCTTGGGGCTGGAAGGTGAAGAGCGCCGGCAACTGGTGTTACGAAGGCATTGCCTGCTTGGGCTGGGTAAATGAGACAGGCCCCCTCCTGAGCAGGGCAAAACTCATCATCGGCACGGGCAGGTCAATCCGGGAAGCCATGGCCTGGGGCGTGCCTGCCTGGGTTCTCGGCTCCTATTGCGACGGGCTGGTAACCCCCGCAAATGTGGCTGAACTGGAAACGGTGAACTTCAGCGGCCGCTGCAGCAAAAAACCTTTTTCTCCTGCCGAAGCCGAAGCTTTGCTCAAGATTCCGTCCCCCCAGGCTATGGCGGCCCTGGGGGCATTCGGCCGGGAGCGGGCCCTGGAACATTACTCCATCGAGAAAATGGCTGAAAAACTATCTGCTGTTTACCAGGAGTGCATCTGGAATTCTGGCTGTGAAAAGCAATCCAAAACAGGAAATTGGCATAAGATGTCTAAACTATGAGGGAAGGGAGGAGGAATTGAGATGAAACTTGTGATCACAGTAGTAGAAGACAATGATGTGGCCTTTTTGATGGAAGCTTTGATTGATAAAGGATTTCAAGCCACCAAGCTGGCGAGTACCGGAGGCTTTCTGCTCCAGGGCAATACAACGCTCTTGATTGGCATTCAGGATGCACAAGTGGAGCAGGTCATTGAGATCATCCGGTCCACATGTGCACCGCGCAAGAAGATAATTCCTCAAATGACGCCCGAACTGCCCACCGCCATAGGTGTGCCTGTGGAAATTGAGGCCGGCGGCGCCATCGTTTTTGTGGTAGATGTCGACCAGTTCTGGAAATTATAGGCGGAGGAGCCAGACAGCAAGTGCAATGCTGTTCACGGCAGAATGGGCAATGATTGGAACCGCAATGTTCTCGGAACGAACAAAGAGGATGCCCAGAAAAATACCTGAAAGCAGAACGGGAATAAACTGCAGCACATAAAAGTGCAGCAGCGCAAAGACAACGGAAGATGCCAGTACAGCTTTTCCCGTTCCATAGCGTTCTTTCCATAGATCAACAAGCAGGCCCCTGAAAAAGAGTTCTTCGCCAATTGGAGCACCTATGGTCAACAGGAGCACCATCCCGAGGAAGACCAGGGGCTTGTTGCTTGCCAGGAGCGCTGCCGCACCGGAACGCTCCCGGATCAGCAG
>JAAYSR010000085.1 GCA_012518325.1 Bacillota bacterium | reverse complement strand
TCGTTTCCAGGTGGGGCGGCGATGAGTTTGTAGTGCTGCTTCCCAATACCACGGAAGATCAGGCCGAAAGGATCTGCGAGAAAATAAAGGTTCTAGCTGCTGCAACCAAGGTAGCAGACACCGAGCTGAGAATCTCCCTGGGCTACGCCGCAAAAGTTGACCACAGTGAACAGCGCACTGCTGCCCTGTGCCGCGCTGAGAATAATATGTACAAGGCGAAGCTGTTAGGCGCCAAAAGTTATCGCAGTGTGGTGCTGGCTTCGATTACCAAGACGCTGTTTGAGAAGAGCTGCGAGACTGAGGAACATGGTATTCGCATGGGCGAGTACTGCAGGCGGATCGGTGAAGCTCTGGAGCTGTCCAGTGTTCAGCTGGCTGAGCTCGAAGTGTTCTGCCAACTGCATGATATCGGGAAAATCGGCATTGACGAAGGCATTCTGCGGAAGCCCGGCCCCTTAACTGCGGCTGAATGGAAGGTAATGAAAACACATCCCGAAATCGGTTCCCGCATTGCCGGCACCGTCCCTGAACTTGTGAATATCGCAGACTACATCCTGGCCCATCATGAAAGATGGGACGGAACGGGCTATCCGAAGGGCCTTGCCGGCGAGGAGATTCCGCTTTTGGCCCGGATTTTGGCTGTGGTAGATGCCTACGATGCCATGACCCAGGACAGGCCTTACCGCAAAGCACTGTCTGCCGATGAAGCGAAAGAAGAGCTGCGGGTCAACGCAGGAACCCAGTTTGATCCTCAAGTTGTCGAACTATTTCTATCAGTGTTAGACAAGGAAGACAGCGGCAGTTGAGACACATTGACGGCTGTCATGCATAAGCAGTAATTGACAAACGAAACACAAGGAAAAGGCAAGGGGGCAGTGAAGTGAAAGCATACGAAAGGCTTCTTAGGTACACAAACTTCGCGGCTGCGTCTGACAGCACAAGTGAGACCTGTCCGAGCACGCCTGAGCAATTGGATTTCGGCCAGGCGCTGGTGGAAGAAATGCTGGAGCTTGGGATCAAGGATGCACATATGGATGAAAACGGCTATGTGTTCGGCACCATAGAAGCCAGCATTGACGGCTGGGACGGGCCGGTGATCGGGTTTATCGCCCACATGGACACGGTTAGGGATGTGCCCTTCCAGAACATCAACGCCCGGGTTGTCGAAAACTATGACGGCGGCGATATTGTGCTTAACCCGGAGGAGGAGATCGTTCTCAGCCCCGTGGAGTACGATTCCCTAAAGAACTATGTCGGCAAGGATCTGGTGGTAACAGACGGCACCACGCTGCTGGGTGCGGACAATCGGGCGGGCATTGCGGAAATCATGACCATGGCCGAGATCTTGCTGACCAATCCAGAAATCAGACACGGCACGATCAAAATCGGTTTCACTCCCGACGAGGAGATAGGCCGGGGGGCCGACCGTTTTGACGTAAAGCGTTTTGGCGCCGATTTTGCCTATACCGTAGACGGCGGGGCCTTCGGTGAGGTTGAATATGAGACATTCAACGCTGCCGCCGCCAAGATCGAGGTGAAAGGAAGCAATATCCATCCTGGAACTGCCAAGAACAAGATGAAGAACGCTTCCCTCATTGCCATGGAGTTCCACAGCCTCCTGCCCCATGCGGAAAGGCCGGAACACACAGAAGGCTACGAGGGCTTTTACCACTTAATCGATTTGCAGGGCAGTGTGGAAAAGGCGACGCTGACGTACATTATCAGGGATCATGATGCCGACAGATTCCAGGCAAAAAAGGAACGGATCAAGCGAGCGGCCAAATGGTGCAACGACATCTACGGCGAAGGTACTGTCGCATATGAAATTACTGACAGTTATGCCAATATGGAGCCCCAGATCAAGCCGCACTGGCATCTGATTGAAACCGCCTATGAGGCAGTGCGGGAAGTCGGCGGCGAGCCTTACAGCATTCCGGTACGGGGAGGGACAGACGGAGCGCGCCTTTCCTTTATGGGCCTTCCCTGTCCAAATTTGGGAACAGGGAGCCATAATCACCATTCCAAGCTGGAATATGCCTGCGTGCAGGCTATGGATGACTGTGTGGCAGCCTTGGTGAAAATTGCCGAGAAGTATGGGGCGCGTCCTAAGCTATGAGCAAAGCTGTGCAGCGATTAAGGGGAAAGAGGGTTCTGATCACAGGGGCTTCCAGCGGGCTGGGGGAACAGATCGCCTATGAAGCGGCCAGGCGGGGAGCTGTTGTGATTGCGGCGGCGAGGCGGGAAGACCGCCTCCTTGCTGTGCAGGAGAAATGCCGTGAGCTCTCAAATGACGAGGCCTTTGCCTATGTTCTGGATGTGGGAGACCGGATGCAGGTATCTAAGGTGCTGAGCCGGATCATCGGTGAAATGGATGGAACGATCGATGTCCTGGTGAACAGCGCAGGATTTGGGCTGTTTGAGGAGGCCCTGGAGACATCCCCCAACGTTACAGAGGAGATGTTTCGCGTCAATGTGCTGGGCTTGATTCAGATTACCCAAAGGGTGGTCCTGGAGATGAAAAAACGGAGAAGGGGTCACATTATCAATATTTCCTCCCAGGCAGGCAAAATGGCAACTCCCAAGTCGGCGGTCTATGCCGGCACCAAATTTGCAGTGCGGGGATTTTCCAATGCTTTGCGCCTGGAGCTCCAGCCCTTTGGCATCTACGTCACCACGGTGAACCCGGGTCCGATTGCCACAGACTTTTTCCAGCGGGCGGATCAGGACGGTTCCTATCTGGCCAAGCTCAAGCACTGGGTGCTGGATCCCCAACAGGTTGCAAAATCCGTTGTGGACTGCATGCTGACCCGGAAACGGGAAATTAACCTTCCTCGCCTGATGGAAGTTGGTGCCCGTCTGTATGTCCTCTTTCCCCGTTTGGGAGATTTCCTGGCCGGCACAATCTTTGATCGCAAATAGGCATATCGCCTTTACAGGGTGTTTTTTGAGAAAGGAGCAGCCAAATTTAATGGATAACAAGCTTGTTCCACCCCTCAAGTGGGCGGGTGGAAAGCGCTGGCTCGTGCCTTATCTGCGTGAGCTCTGGGAGCCTTACAACGAACGCAGACTGGTGGAGCCTTTTTGCGGCGGCCTGGCTGTAGCCTTGGGTCTAAGGCCCAGGGACGCTTTGCTGAATGACATCAATCCCCATTTGCTGAACTTTTACAGGTGGCTGCAGCGGGGGCTGGTCATCAGCCAGGAATTTGTGAATGACAAGGACTTTTATTACCGAGCCCGCAGCCGCTTCAATGAGCTGATTAAAACTGGCGGAGCCGGCAGCCGGGAGGCTGCGGAGCTTTTTTATTATCTCAACCGTACCGGTTACAACGGCCTGTGCCGCTTTAACAAGAACGGCGAGTTCAATGTGCCTTTTGGGCGCTATCGGCGCATCAACTATGTCTATGACTTTAGAGCATACCGTTCTGTGCTAGGCAAATGGGAGTTTCAGACCGGGGATTTCGCGGGGATCGGGCTGGGGCATGAGGATTTTGTCTATGCCGATCCTCCCTATGATGTTGAGTTTACCCAGTATGCTAAGGGAGGGTTTACTTGGGAGGACCAGGTGCGCCTGGCCAACTGGCTGGCCAAACATCCAGGGCCGGTGGCGGCATCCAACCAGGCCACCGAGAGAATTATCAGGCTCTATGCCGAACTGGGCTTTGAACTGATTATTCTCAAAGCGCCGCGCCGCATTTCCTGCACAGGGGATCGCAGCCCTGCCCAGGAAATCCTGGCCCTGAAAAATGTTGCAGAGAAAGGAGCAGAGCCATGGTGGCGAAAAAGTACGACAGAGAATTGGGAATCAGAACAACAGGCTTAAGGGAATGGACGAACCAAAGCCACTACAACCGTTATGAGGCGACTCCCTACCAAGCCCTGGAGACTCTGTTCCAATCATATACTTTGAAAAGGCATCAGCGCGTAGTTGACTTTGGCTGCGGACGGGGGCGGGTGACCTTTTACATTCATAGGAGGTTCAAGCTGCCGGTGGTCGGCATTGAAGCCCATGACAAGACCTATGAGGAGGCTTTGGCCAACAAGGCCCGCTATCGTGTGAAAGCCAGGCACATTACTTCGCCGATAGTGTTGAAGTACGGGCTGGCCGAGGACTATAAGGTTAAGCCAGAGGACACCTGTTTCTATTTTTTCAATCCCTTTTCTGATCAGGTCTTCAAGAAAGTGATGGCCAACATCGTGTCTTCGGTAGAGAGGAAACCCCGTACAGTTGATGTAATCTTGTACTATCCTTTGCCCGAGTTCAAGAAAGTGGTTAGGAAATACCCCTTCCGCAAGATCAACAAGATCCGGGTTCCTGGAGCACAGGATGCCCGTGAGAAGTTCATCATCTACCGATTGGAAGGCAAAAAGCACTTTGACGGTGAAGAGCAGCCGCTTCAGTAGTCTGGACAAATCCGCAGGGGGGAAACAGAGTGGCACACATCTATGGAAACAGGGTCATGCTGCGAGAATACCGGGAAAGCGACTATGAGCATATGCGCGGCTGGGTGAACAATCCCAAGATCGTGGATACATTGTCCGATATTTTCCTCTATCCCCATTCAGAAAAGGATACCAGGGGGTATCTTGACATGGCCATGTCAACCAACTGGAAAGGCTTTGTCATAGCCTTTCGCGATACCGAGGAATACATAGGTCAAATCGACTTTATCAAGTTAGATGAAAAGAACGGCTGGGGCGAGCTGGGGATCGTGATCGGCAAGGAAGAATATCTGGGCAAGGGCTTCGGAACTGAAGCGCTGCAGCTCATCATCGACTTCGCCTTCAGCCAGCTGCGTCTAAACCGCGTGGAGCTGGTATGCTGGTCCTTTAATGCTCGGGCCAGGCATGTTTACGAGAAAGTCGGTTTTGTCCAGGAAGGCGTACGGAGGAAAAAGCGCTACCGCAACGGCGAGTTTCACGATGAGATCTGCTACGGGCTTTTGAAAGAGGAGTGGGAAGCCCGCAAGTAGCACAGGGAGGTTGCTATGGACATCAACAGGCTTGCTGACTCTTTGACAAGGGAGGAGAAAATCGCACTGGTCTCCGGTTCTGGGCAATGGCAGACCACCCCAGTAGGGAGACTGGGAATTCCCTCCATCATGGTGGCAGACGGACCCCACGGTCTGCGGAAGCAAGACGAGGAAGGAGACCGCCTCGGCATTGGAACCAGCCTGCCTTCCACCTGTTTCCCGCCGCCGGCGGCCAGTGCCAATTCCTGGGATCCAGATCTGCTCTATGCCATGGGCAGAGCCATTGGCGAGGAAGCACTGCAGGAAGGCGTCTCCATTGTCCTTGGACCTGGTGTGAACATTAAGCGTTCGCCCCTGTGCGGCAGGAACTTCGAGTACTTTTCCGAAGACCCATGGCTTGCCGGGGAGTTGGGGGCCGCTTGGATTAAAGGGGTTCAATCAGTAGGCGTAGGCGCCTGCCTCAAGCATTTTGCCGCGAACAATCAGGAGCGCTGGCGTATGCTCAATGATTCCCTTGTTGACGAGCGGGCATTGAGGGAGATCTACCTGGCTGCCTTTGAACGGGCGGTACGCGAGGCAGATCCCTGGACGGTGATGCCGGCCTACAACAAGCTGAACGGCATGTACTGCTGTGAAAACCACTGGCTCCTGGACTGTATACTGCGAACAGAATGGGGTTTTGCAGGTGCAACAATCTCGGACTGGGGCGCGGTAAACGACCCCGGGCTGAGTGTCAAGGCAGGTCTCGATCTGGAGATGCCTGCCTCCCATGGCGTCAGCGCGGCACAAATCGAAGAGGATCTGAGTTCAGGCCGTTTGACAGAACAGGCACTGAACAAGTGTGTACGGCGGGTGCTGCACTTGGTTGCGAAAGGTGTCGCGGCAAAGAGGGAGTATTGTTACGATGCAGATGCCCATCATGCTCTGGCTCGGAAAATTGCGGCGGAATCAGCTGTGCTGCTGAAGAATGCAGACAGCATTTTGCCCCTTTCTGACCGGCAGACCATTGCCGTTTTGGGGCAGTTTGCGGAACAGCCGCGCTATCAAGGGGCAGGGAGCTCTTTGATTAATCCCGCCAAGCTCGATACTGTTCTTAGTGTATTGGAGGAATCCAAGAGGAAGTATACCTATGCCAGGGGTTATGAACTGGATCACGATGAGGTAAGGGAGGAATTGATCGCTGAAGCCTGCCAGGCTGCGGAGAAAGCTGACGTTGCCGTTGTTTTTGCCGGCCTGACAGCCAGATATGAATCAGAAGGCTACGACCGCACCCATTTAGATCTGCCCCCCAGCCATAATGAGCTGATCAGCAGGGTGGCCAAGGTGAATCCCAATACTGTGGTGGTCTTATCTGCAGGAGCGCCGGTTGTTATGCCGTGGCTGAATAATGTCAAGGCGGTTTTGCATACTTATTTGGGTGGCCAGGCCGGAGCAGGCGCTGCTTTGGATCTTCTCTTCGGCAATGCCAATCCGTCGGGAAAACTGGCTGAAAGCTATCCTTTGCAGCTGGAAGACTGCCTTGCCAACCGGTACTTTGCTTATAACCGTGACCAGACGGAGTACAGGGAGAGCATTTTTGTCGGCTACAGGTATTATGATGCGGCGGAACGGGATGTGCTGTTTCCCTTGGGTTTCGGCTTGAGCTATACCCAGTTCAGCTATGGTGATCTGGAGCTGTCTTCAGCTGAAATTCTGGACACAGATACCCTGAAAGTGCGCTGCACTGTCACCAATACAGGTTCCCGGGCGGGTTCTGAAATCGTTCAGCTCTATGTCGGGAAGGAAGAATCAGTGCTCTTCCGGGCTCCCCGGGAGCTGAAGGGATTCAAGAAGATTCGCCTTGAACCCGGCGAGAAAAAGACTGTTGAGTTTGTGCTCAATTCACGTTCCTTTGCCTATTACAATGCGGTCATCAAGGATTGGCACGTAGAAGCAGGGGAGTATCAGATTTCGGTGGGGTCTTCCTCACGGGACCTGCACCTGACAGCTGAGGTTCGGATCGAATCGACACGCCCTGAGGTTGAGGTGCCTGACTACAGGGAAACGGCCCCTGGATATTACAGCCTCAACGATTCAAATCAGCAGATTTCCCAGGAAGAGTTCAGGGCAGTCTGGGGAAGAGAGTTTCCTGCTCCACGGAGCGGAGAAAAGAGATTTCACAGCAACTCCACGTTGGAGGATCTGCAGGAGATCTTCCTTGGCCGGCTGGTTCTTCGCTTTGCCAAGCGGTATTTATGGAAGATGACGGGAACGAAGGATGAGTCTGACCCGTTGTGGATCATGAGCTGGACCAGCACAAGGGAGATGCCTCTGCGCTCGATTGCAGCTTTAAGCGGAGGAGCAATACCCGCAAGTTTGGTTAAGGGGCTATTGGCCTGGGCTAACGGCGAGCGTTGGCTTGCCTTGAAGTACTGGTTTTTGGGCCGGCCTGGGCTGCACTGATTTAAACCGATGTTTAAGGAGAGCTATAGATGGAGTCTAGACACAGAATCAATCGAGTTACTGTTTGCGTCACAATGCTGATTTCTTTCGTACTCTTATTTGGCAGCACAGTCTTGGCCCGGGATGGGGCAGATAAGTTTCTGATCCTGCATGTGGACGGATTTTTTTCGGAAGACTTCTTTACAGAATTGGAGGAAGGAAGGCTTCCCAATATTGCCAGTCTGTTCCAAAGGGGGCAAAAGGTCCGGCATGGCCTCACACTCTATCCTGGAGGAACTGAGATCATTATGACTCGCCTCAAGGATGGGCTGAACAACTCTCAAGGCAAGTTTGTCGGTTGGGGACACTTGGATCGGGAAACGGGTAAAAAAGTCAGCAACATGCCCATTTCCCTTGAGCTGATTGCCGGATTCAACCGGCGCAACAGGCACCAGTTCCTGCTGGGCCTGCCTGGACTGAACCACTTGGCGGGCCTGTCCCTGCTCAATTTGGGGCGGATCTGGGAAACTCAGGATGTGGCGGAGTTCTACTGGTTTCACAGCGATCTTATGGGCCATCTCCGCGGGCGCCAGCAGCATCTGGACAGTCTGCGGACCTTTGATCGCTATCTCGGACTGGCAGCCAAAAGGGGCAAGCTTGAAGGCGTCAATCTTGTTCTCTATTCAGACCATGGCATGACCACTCAGGGCGTGTACACCGTCAGATATGATGATGTCATTGGCGAGGCTGTCCAGGATGAACTTTGCTACCTGGCCTATCCCAACATATATCTGAACAATCCGGACAGGAAGGAAGAGCTCGCCCGGAAAATAGCCGAGGAGACAGTCATAGATTTAGCCATAGTCAGAGTGTCTGACAGCTTGGTTCGCGGGTATGCCGCGGGCGGCAGTTTTGAAATTACCCACAGGGACGGCAAGTATGCCTATGACTATGCAGGCGAGGACTATTTTGGCTACGGAGAACTGGGCTGCCTGGGGACTTTTATGTCCAAAGAAGAGTGGCTCCGCCTGACTAAGGATCATACCTACCCTGCAGCGCCCCCCAACCTGTTAAACTATTTGAGTCACCCCCGGGTCGGGGACATTGTGGCTTTGCTTAATCCCCCCAAAATTCTGTATGGTCCCGGGATCCAAAACGGCAATCATGCAGGCCTGAAAGACAGTGATCTTGTGGTACCACTTCTGCTGGCGGGTCCTGCTTTTGCAGACTTAGAGCCCATGGATGAACTTTGGCTCCACGAGCTCTATTCAGTGCACCTGCCCATGATTGACTTTGAAGCCAGGAGCCGGGAACGGCACAGGGTGACGCTGGGCTATCCTGACCATTTTGAACTGGTTCTGTCCCCGGCCCATCGGTGGCGGTCCGGCCTGGCGATGAACGGGGAAGGTGTGGAGCCCTGGCTTGAACATGACTTGTACAGCTCTTTTTTGACCCGGGTGTGGCTTGGGGCCCGCCTGAGGGATCAGCTCCTGAACTGGCAGCTGCGGGTGGAAGGTTTCCTTGGAGATCTCGGTGTCAGCTGGCTGGTACGCCCGAGTTCAGAGAATCTGCTTCACTTCCACTGGAGGCTGACCGACTGGGCGGAGCTAGCGGTATCTAAGGAGAAGCTAGGCGTATCTCTTCTCTTCTAAAAGGAAAACCCCAGGGCAACCCCCTGGGGCAGTTCATTTAGACAATCAGGTGCAGCGGCAGGTTTGGAACTAGGGAACCGGTCTGGTATGCCGGTTTCTGACGAGGGTGCTTCTCTAGATCAAGAATTCTCTGGATGTGATGCTTGTCGGTGCTGTTCAGTACAGTCAAGACATTCGGGCGCCGGTTTAATTTCTTTCTCATGATGAATCTCCTCTCGTAGATGAACTTTGGGTAACAAAAAAGCGTCCGCCGTTTTGGTTTAACAAAACAGCAATACGCTCTTGGTGTACTCCTGTGGGGTTAGCTGACGGGTTAGGGCGCCCAAGTCGCCCCTCCGGCCTTAAGCAGGATTCACCCCAAATGATTGGTTCCCCCACTCCCTGTACGGTCTTCGGAGATTTCACTCAAATTGTAACATTGCGGGCAGAATGTGTCAATCATGTTAATAGTAGTTCCTGTTTCGTAAAGTCTGTATCTGATTTGGAGTGTTTGCCAAAGACTTTGCCTTGCCTTGGGAAAAAGGCGCAGACAGATGCTGGTTTTCGGCGAAAACCCGCTTTTGTTCAGTCAGACAGTTTTACGTTTTCCGGAAAAATTCTTGCGAAATTCGTGGAGGGTATCATGCTTCGGAGATTAGTCGGTCTAGCAACACTTATTGTCATGATCTGTTCAGCTGCAGCAGCAGACGCACCCCTCAGGGTGTCCCCCGAAATGGAACTGTTAGCCGGTGTTTTGTCTCAAACCACCTGGATAGAAACAAGGGGGCCTGAGGGGCAGGGAAACGAGTATTTTCGGGCGCTGCAGGAGTTTTTTGCTGATTACCAGGGGCACGAGGCCGTCATCTTAGCTCAGGAACTGACGGACAAGGGCTTTGCCTATGATGCGCCGCCTGCATTCATCTGCCACCTTGGGCCCCTGCCTGAGCTGAATTTGGCCTATGAGTACAGCGATTACCTAAAGAAACGGGCTGGGGGACGCCAGGTTTTGGAGGAGTTTAGGCTCGCCCTTGCAGACCTCGCGGTCCAATCGGACTTTTTGTCCTTTTATGCTGAGTGGAAACCTTATTTAGATGAGTGCCTGGCCCCCTGCCTGCAGGGCTTTCGCCGGGATGATGTGGAGGCCTGGCTCAGTGAGTTTTTCGGCTGGGCTCCTGCAGAGTTCCATTTGATTGTAACTCCGAGCATGTTCCCCGGGGGTGGTTACGGCGCTACGGTCGAAGATTCCGAGGGAAACAGCATTGCCTTCCAGATTATTCGGGAATTCGGGTGCAGTGAAGATGTCCCTGAGTTTCCTTCGGGAGTGAGCCTGGAGAGCCTCACCTGCCATGAGTTAGGGCATTCTTTTGTGAATCCGAGCCTGGAAGCCCATCCTGAACGGGCCAAAGCATTGAAGCCGCTGCTGTGGCCGGTGCGCAATACTATGGCAGAACAGGCCTACACTTCGGTGGCCGCCTTCCTTAATGAGCAGGTGATTCGGGCTATGGAGGTCGTGGCTGCCCGGGATCTGTTCTCGCCTGAAATTGAACTCTTAATTCTGGAGAATAATGAGAAGAACGGGTTTTACCTGACCCAGTTTGTGGTAGAGCAGTTAGAGTACTACCAGGCCAACCGGGATCAGTACCCCCAGTTTACCGATTTTGTCCCTTATTTATACGATCGGCTGACCTGGTACCAGGACGAACACAGCACCTGGGAGGCCCGGCTCTTCAGCAAGTTCCTGCGCTGAAATCAGTCTCAGGTCTGAGGGGCAACCAATCCCCAGACAGTGTTTTTAGGATCTCAGCACCCTTACAATGGACTTAACATAGGGAAGTGAGGGATGGACATGGCAAAGGACAAGCAAACTCTTGGTCAGCGCCTGTTTATTAATCGGGATTTTGCTTTGCTGTTTTGGGGACGTCTGGTTTCACAAGTGGGGGACGGCGTACATTACCTGGCCCTGACCTGGCTGGTTCTGGATCTGACCGGTTCCGGCACAGCCCTGGGGACAATGCTCTTTGCATCATCAATTCCAATGGTTGTGTTGGCGCCCTTCACCGGTGTCCTGGCTGATCTGTGGGACCGCAAGACAATTGTGGTGGCCATGGATGTGTTGCGGGGACTGATTATCCTGAGCCTGGCCTTTATTTTCCGCTCCGGGCATTTGACCATGCCCATTCTGTATGTTGCCACAGTCTTTTCCTCACTTTGCGGTGTGCTGTTCGGTCCAGCTATCTCAGCAACCATTCCCGGCCTGGTGAAGAAGGACGAGTTGGTCAAAGCAAACTCACTGAACAATTTCTCCCGGGCGGCCACCATGATTTTGGGCCCGGTTCTCGGCGCCTTCCTCCTGGGGACAACAGGCTATTTCGGAGCCTTTTTCATTAACGGCGTCGCTTTTCTGCTCTCAGCTCTCTCCGAGACTTTTATTCGGTTCCCGAAAATGGTAAGGGAGCATTTACCTGCACCTGAGGTTTCGCCCAGCCGCCAGTTTCTGCTCAGCTTTAAGCAAGGATTTGTCTACATCTGGCAGAACGTCGGCCTTAGATCCCTGATCTTCTACGCCACTGCCTTGAACTTTTTAGGCGCTCCGCTGATGAATGTGGTGTTTCCCTATTTCGGCAAAGAAGTCCTTCTGCTGGAAGCTCAGCACTATGGGACTGTCCAGGCCATGTTTCCGGTAGGGTTTTTGGTCGGCACTGTTTTAGTGGGCTATTTAACCAAGAAGTTCCGCAAGGAAGCTTTGCTGACCTCAGGCATTACGTTGCAGGGACTGATTGTAGTGATGGTAGGCACCTTTGCCCTCCCGGCCGTTTACAGCAATGCCGGCCTGGTCAATACGTTGTTGTCACTCTCCAGTTCGCTGCTGGTCATTGGTGTCCTGAACACCTTGGTGAACGTCCCGTTCCAAGTGATGCTGCAGGAGACTGTGCCTGACAGCTACAGAGGGAGAGTGTACGGCTTGATTGACAGTGTTGGGCAGATGCTGGTGCCGCTTTCCATGGCTATTTCCGGATTTTTGGTTGACAGTTTTTCGCCCGCGTCTTTGTTTATCTTGAGCGGGCTGATCACCGCCGGTTTAGGGTTCTCGATGGCGTCCTCGGCTAAAATCAAGCTCCTCTATGCCCAGGAGGACAGCCTGGCGACGGACAGCTGATTCAGAACAGAAGCGCAGGGAGGAGGAACATGATGATTAAGGTTGAGTCATTGGAGAAAATCTACCCAGGCCGCAAGGGGCAGGCAGCGGTCAAGGCTGTCGACAGGATCAGCTTTGAGGTGCAGGAGGGAGAACTGCTGGGCTTTCTAGGGCCCAACGGCGCAGGTAAGACCACCACTGTCAAGATGCTCTGCGGCTTGATCAGGCCGAATTCAGGCAGGATCTTTATCAACGGCATAGATCTGATTCAGCGCAGGATTGCAGCCCTGCAGGAAGTCAGCGCAGTATTGGAAGGCAACCGCAATATTTACTGGCGGCTGACGGCACAGGAAAACCTGGAGTTTTTTGCAGCCATCCGGGGCCTGAAGCCAAGCGGCATCAGCAGTGACATCGACTATTATCTGGAACTTTTCAATCTCACGGAAAAAAGGAATGTGGAAGCCCGAAAACTCTCCCGGGGGATGCAGCAGAAACTGGCTATTGCGGTAGCACTGATTTCCCAGAGCAAGGTAGTCTTGCTCGATGAACCAACCTTAGGCCTTGATGTGCAGGCCTCCTATGAGATCCGCCAGCTGCTGAAGGGAAATGTGAAGGAGCAGGGGCGCACTGTAATTTTGACAACCCACGATATGAATGTAGTCCAGGACACCTGCCAGCGGGTGATTATCGTCAACGAAGGCAGAATTGCGGCTAATGACAGCGTAGACAACCTCATGGATCTGTTTAAAGTCAAGGTTTACAGGATCAATGTCCAGGGCGGGCTCACTGCAGAGCAGCGGGAGGCGCTCTTGGGTATGGAAGAGGCAGTCATTGAAGAGGAAACATCCGCCCGCACTTCCATCAGCGTACGCCTAGAGGAGTCGCAGGTGCTCTACAGGGTTATCGGCATTTTGGAGTCCGGCCAGTCTCTGATTGAGTCCATTGACCAGGAGCAAAACAACTTTGAACGTGTGTTCCTGCAGATCTTGGAAGGGGGTCCTCAAGGTGCGTAAGAAGCTGCTTCTGCTGCAAGCCTTTTTCAAAAAGGAGTTTATCCTCTTTAGGCGTTATTTCCATAACAGCATCGGCGGAATGATCACCCTCTATATAATTTTCCTGCTGATGGTTGGCGGATTCCAGGGGATGCGGGCGCTGACCGGCCTGGGCGGCGACACTTTGGAGGGCCTTGTCGTCGGCTATGTACTCTGGCTCTTTATGCTTACGACCTACCAGGATGTCTGGTACACCTTGCGCAGTGAAGCCCAGGAGGGGACGTTAGAGCAGCTGTACATGTCTGCTCATGGTTTCGGCTGGGTGATCGGCGCCAAAGTTGCAGCGGGGTTTTTCACAAACCTGATTATGGTTGCGGTCTTGCTTGCTGCTGCGCTTCTGACCACGGGCGTTACTGTAAATCTGGACCTCTTGTCACTGCTGCCCTTGGTAATAGGCACTCTGCTTGGGAGTGCAGGCATCGGTTTTGCCATCGGCGGCATTACCCTCGTGTTAAAGAGGATTGACAGCTATACCCAGATGGTGCAGTTTCTCCTGATTGCCCTGGTAGCTGCTCCGGCAGGCCGGGTCGTCTGGATGCGCTTTTTGCCTTGCAGCTACGGCTCTGCCTTGATCAACCGGGTGATGGTGGGAGGCCAGAATCTGACGCAAATCGGACTGGGGAATGTGGCTGCTCTGTTTCTTGTGGGCTTGGGACATTTGCTGGCCGGCTATGCAGTGTACAAAGCCTGCGAACGCAAGGCTATGATCCAGGGAACACTGGGCCATTATTAGCGCAAGATTTCTGAATACAGCCTACGCCAGCTGGTCCAGATCCGGTACAGCCTCTGTCTCTTCGTCCTCCAAGTCGAGGACGGTTTTCTGCCAGCCCTTCCGGAGATAGATCCAAAACCCGTAGAGGCAGACAATGAGATTGCTGAAGCTCATAGAGAACCAGATGCCGGTGGAGCCCCAGCTGGTTAAGTGCTTAAAGAAGAGGATCATGGGCAGCCGCACAAACCAAAGCCGTCCGATTTCCATGCTCATTGAGTACTTGGTGTTGCCGGTGCCCTGGTAGAGTCCGACGAAGACGCTGAAGATGCCCATCAGCGGCATAGACAGGGATACATAGAACAGGTAAGTGAGGGAAAGCTCGATAACTTGCAGGTCATCCCTGGCCTGCATGAAAAAGTGAATAATGGGTTCGTCAAAGAGAATGAGGACAGCTGTACCCAAAACTCCGATCAGGACGGTGAGGGCAAGACCTTTATAAAATGCTTCCCTTACCCTTTCCATTTGGCGGGCCCCTACGTTTTGCCCTACTACTGTAGTTAGGGCATGTCCTATGCCCATGGCCGGCTGCATAATCAATGAGGTTATCCGGTTAACCATGGCGTAGGCTGCGATGGTGGCGGTGCCGTAAGAGCCGATGAAGGCATTGAGCACGATAAATCCCAGGGACGCCCCAGATTGCCCGATGCTGGACGGCAGACCAACAGTTACGATTTCTTTAAGAATCTTTCCGTTAAACTTGAACCCTTGAAAACTGGGTTTGAGTTTATTTTTTTCGCCGAACAGCAGCAGGAAGCCAACAACCGTCAGAAGGGCCCTGGAAAGCAACGTTGCCCAGGCAGCGCCGGCAATGCCCCAGCCAAAGGTGAAAATGAAGAACGGATCCAGGATCACATTCAGGATGGCTGATGCACCGCTGAGAATCATCGGTGTGATGGTGTCGCCCTGGGCATGCATAATCGAGTTTATGTTGAAATAGACGAACAAGAATGGCAGATCCAAAAAGGTGATGCGTAAGTAGATGTTGCCTAATGAGGCAAGCTCACCTGTTCCGCCCATAAGGCGAATGATGTGGGGACTGAGGAAAAAGCCTAAGGCAGTGAAGAGGAAGGAACTCAGCACAGTTGCCGCCATGAGCTGGGAGGTGTATTCCTTGGCGCGCTCATAATCCCCATTGCCCACCAGCTGGGACAATAAAGAGGTCCCCGCGACGGACAGACCTGTGCCTATGGAAATGAACAGAAAGTTGACCGGCCAGACAAAGGCGGTAGCCGCAAAATGGACGGAAGAGATTTTGCTGACCCACAGTCCGTCTGCCAGGTTGTACAGAGTTTGAATCAGGCTGTTGATAATGATGGGGATGGAGAGAACAATCAGTACCCTATAGATGCTTCCCCGCAAGATAAGTTCGGTCTTTGTTGTTTTTCCCACACTGTTCCACCCTAATTTAATTTTTTACTTACATACCCCCATTATATCACGGTCAATCTTTAAAACCACTACAATCTGTGCAATAGTCCGTCCCTGCAGCTATTGCACTTCTTGCGGGAAGACACGGGCAAAGGCATATTCCAGCAAAGCTGTAAGCAGTGCAAATCCAACCAGGGTGCCAAAGGTTGTGCGAAAAACTGGAGTCAGACCGGCCAGACCGGCAAGGACAGCGGCTGCAACTCCCAGCAAGGGAGCAGTGAGGGGGGCAGGCCATGAGTTTTGGATTGCCGCGCCGGTCAAAAACAGATTCAGCAGGGTCGCGGGTATGGCAAAGAAAAGGGTCTTCCACCAAGGGTTGCTGTCGAACAGGGTGAGGGTGAGCAGGCCGGCAGCTGCCAGCAGAGCGAATTTCCCGAGCAGTTGTGACTGATTGAACATGGTTGAATCCCTCCATCTCAAAGTGCAAGTTTGGAAAAAGCAGTTGACAGATTCCCAACCGGAGGTTATGATATTAGTGTACTAGGGTGCTAGTGCACTAATCCGGAAAGGAGGGTACCGATTTGAACATAGATTTCAGTACATCCATACCAATATACTTGCAGATTATCGAGGAATTTAAACGCCAGATTGTCACCGGCGAGCTGAAGCCGGGGGATAAAATTCCCTCCCAGCGTGATTTGGCTGCCCAGATTAGAGTTAACGCCAATACGGTGCAAAGGGCGTATCGGGAAATGGAACTGATGGGTCTGGTGGAAACCCTGCGTGGGCAAGGCACGTTTGTCAGTCAGAATCAAGGACTTGTGGAGGAGACGAGGATTGGAATGTTGACGAATCTAGTGGACGATTTTGTCCGGGCGGTACAGGCGCTTGGCCTTAGTCAAGATGCTGCTTTAGAGCTTGTGAAGAGCAGATTTTCCGAACTGGAGGCAAGGGAAGAGGTGAATGACAAGTGAGCATAACTGACCAGGCACTCATTATCAGTAATTTGCGCAAGAAGTATCCGAAAGTGGAAGCCCTGAAGGGAGTTGACCTTGCACTTCCCCAAGGCGAAATCTGGGGCCTGTTGGGGCCTAACGGTAGCGGCAAGTCAACACTGTTGAAATGCATCATCGGTTTAGTTAAGCCTGACGGGGGAGAGATCAAGATCTTAGGGCAGGTGCCCTCCCGCCGCACCAAGGCGCAAATCGCCTTTGTGCCGGAGGTGGAAAACCTCTATCGCTGGATGACAGTTCGGCAGGCCATCGATTTCACTGCCTCTTTCTACGAGGACTGGGACGAAGGAAGAATTCCCGGGCTCCTGGAGTTTATGGGCCTTGACCCTGACAAGAAGGTGAGTTCGCTTTCCAAGGGCATGCGGGCGCGTCTGAAACTCATTCTGGCCCTGGCCCGCAAAGCACCGCTGCTCCTCCTTGACGAACCCTTCAGCGGCATTGATCCCGCTTCGAGGGACCGGATTGTCGAGGGCATTGTGCGGCAGTTCAAAAGCGAAGTGCAAAGCATGATCATATCAACCCATGCAGTGGGTGACACGGAGCAGCTTTTTGACGGAGTAGTCTTTCTTGATGAAGGAACTGTCAGTCTGCAGGGCAATGCCGAAGACTTGCGCGATCAATACGGAAAATCCATCAATGACTTATTCAAGGAGGTTTTTGCCTAATGACCCGTTTTTTCAGGCTCTTGCGGAAAGATTTGCAGGCAAGCCTTTTGCCTTTGGGTTTTCTCTCGGGGATCACCCTGATTGTGATGCTGTTTACACGGGTGAGAATAGCGACGGGGAGCTGGCCCATGGAAACTGCCCTCGCGGCTGTCTCGCTGCCCCTTGTGTTCATGCCCCTTTGGCTTCTCTGGCAGAGTTTTCAGACTCTGCGTGTGGAGTGGCGGGAAGATACAGTTTATACCCTTTTGGTTTTGCCTGTTCCCGGCTGGAAAGTGATGTTGGCTAAACTGGCCGCCGTGTGTATTGAGTACTCCGTCCTGCTGGGGGTAACCGTATTCGGCACGTTGATATTTTTTGCTCCCCAAGTGCAGCTGGCCATGGAGGTTTTGCCGGGTTCGCTGTGGGCAGTCCGCAATGGAATTTTAGTGTATCTCTTCAGCCTCGCTATGCTCGCTTCCGTAGTGATTTTTGTGCAGCTGGCCTTTGTGGTGAGCAGGATGGTAGGACGGGCGCAAGGCTTGGTTGCGCTCTGGACCCTGTTTTTATCCAGCTGGCTGGTTGATCTATGCGGCAGCCTGCTGGCACCCCTCTTTCGCTGGCTGCCTGCTCTGTCACTGGATAAACTGTTTAGACTCTATGAAATTGAGGCAGGCATTGTCGTAAACTGGCGTCTCGCCTCTGAAATAGGCAGCTGGCTGGGAATTCTGGGGCTGTTTGTATTGACCGGAGTTCTCTTCGAACACTTTGTAGAAGTCAATGGGTAGGGGGGAAGGCAGTGAAAACTCGGAGAATAACGCTGATTGTCTTGATATTGCTGACTGTGCTCTTTATTGTAGACGTTCGCTACTTTGGCAGCCGCTCCCTCAAGGAACCCTCCGTCGATTTCAATATCAGCCCCGGTTTTAGGCAGCCCGAGGCCCATAAGTCTCAGGAATTCGTCCGGCCCCAGCATGACATCACTTCGCTTTACCTCAAGGGGCGGCACGGTGTCGTGGAACTGAGCTCGGCGGAGGGTGATGAAATTCGGGTCCAGGCCATCATCTGGTCTGACAGGGAAGAGGTTCTGGAGGTAGTCGAGGTTAAGGAGAGCATCTCCGGACGTGAACTTAGCTATGAACTCTCCAGCGATCTGGAGGGGGAGGAAGTGGGCCTCGGCTTCGTTGTGGAAGTGCCTGACGGCATGGAAGTCACTGTTGAACACCAATTTGGCACAGTCAGGGTTGAAGATTTCCTGGGCTTTCTGAACCTCGACACCAGGTTTGCCAATGTCAATTTGAACGACGTGGAAGGAACGCTCACCATCAAAAACAGTTTTGGCAATCTGAACCTGCAGAGAATTGCAGGCCCCCTCCAGCTCACCAACGCCTACTCCACCTGCACAGTTGAACTTCTGCCCGTTGACGGGGGATACGACTTTGACATTGAGGTGGTTAACGGCTCGCTGAAGCACAATGCCGGGTTCCAGGTGAATATTGGAGGCAACAACCGAGTCGGGGCCCAGGGTAAATGGGGCGAAGGTGTGCATCCTGTGCATATTCGATCCAATTTCGGTTCAGTGGTTGTGAACATAGACAAGTGAGGGCAATGCAAGAAGAAAAGGAACGCCATGGTCTTTTGACCTGCGGCGTTCCTTTTTCGAGTCTGGTTAGCTGATATAGCCAAGCTCGATCAATTTCTGTCTGGCTGCTTCATAGTCTTCCGGGGCCACCATAATTACGGGGCCTGTGCAGCCCATGCCTGCTTCGGCATAAATGTTTTCTTTCCAAAGGGCTTCGGCTGCCTCTTCAATCTCCAGAACGTCCACGCCTGTGATCTCCTGATCTACAGGTTTTGCCGGAGGCTTCTGCACTGCCTCAGCGGCATCAGCCTTGATCAGCTTAGCCCGTGTGAGCTCTTCTTCGACGAGTTCAGGGAGGTTGGCCTTGGCCATATCTGCCGCGAACTCTACTGCACCGGCGATGACAGGTGCACCGGAAGCTCTGGAGACGATATTGACGATTTGCTTGTAGCCTTCGCCTACACCTGGTCCGTAGCCGTAGCCTATGCTTTCAATCTGTCCCCCTGTGGAGAGGGCCGAGAGCATCTTGACCAGGATATTTCCTGTCAGGGAGTCGGTGACCAGCACATCGCAGGAGCCGGTCAGGGCATCATTGCCCCGCATGATTGACTGTCCGTCGGCGCGTCCTGAGGTCGCCCAGTTAATGGTGTAGCCTTCCTTCTCCAGATCGCGCAGTGAACGTTCTGTGGTCAGCGCACCGTCTACGTTGAGAATGCCGACTGCAGGGTTTTCAATGCCTAATCCCTTGGCAACTGCAATGCCCAGGATGGCGTTTTTGTGCATCGCTTCGGTGCGGTTGCCGGCAGACATGCCGGTTGTGGAGGCAATGAGCATTTCCCGTCCAGTGGCTGGGGCGATAACCCTGCCAATGGTGGTTACTCCCAATGGGAAGTTGTAGTGCATTGTCACGCAGGCATCGATCTCACCGGACTTGAGGAGACTTTCCATGGCTGCTCGCTGCTCGTCTTCGGTGTTGGCCTCGTAGACAGGCAGGGAAGTGCTGCCCTTAGGCCCGATGGCTACAACCCTGATATTCCGGTTTTTGCGCTGGGCCAGCTCGGCGCCGCGCACTACTTCTTCAACTCCGTGTTCGCTGCCGAGGAGGGTGACACCGACGGTGACCATTTTCTCAGTCGGAACCTGTGCGGCTGATCCCTTGCCTGGGTTGCGCTCCATGAGGAAGGAGACTCCGTCAAAAAGGTTGGTGAGGCGGGCCAGGAACAGGCTGCCTTTGCCGACAATCATTACCCGGTTCAGAGTTCCGTTCAGCAGTCCTTCCCGGGCAAAGCCGATGTAGGGGACACCGGAGGGGATATGTCCCTGGGTGGGAGCCCAGCCCGGCAGACCGTGCTGTTCAACGAAACTGTTGAGCTCCGACCTCTCAATGGCGCCTTGCTTTACGCCAAGGGCGCCAATCATCTTGTAGTTGGCCTCTGGCACATTGCCGGCTCCGGCGGGAACGGTAATTTCCGGGTTCTGCATTTCCACACTGAACTTATCCACATCAGTAATTTTCAAACCTACCCTCTCAAGGGGCGCAGTGACCAATGCTGTGGTAACTGCCTGAGGTGATGCGCCGGTACCTACTGTATGGCGCCCAATGGCATCAGTGCGAATAATTGGGTTGACTCCGTCATCTTCACCGATCAAGAGTGCGAAGCCGCCCATGCAGTCTTCCAAGACCGGCACGCCCTTCTTGACGTGATCGCGGGAGTTCATGCCCAGTTTCGCTGTTGCTCCGCCTGCTACAACCGCCACATTCCTGTAGATGCCAGAACTGACCAATCCGGTGGCCTTGACTATGCCGTGGGCAGGGCCTGCGCAGAAGGAGCGGGTATCTGAGCCTGTAGCATTGATGCAGCCGCACTTTTCGGCAATGGCTTTGGCAAAGTTGCCTCCGCCGCGCTGGTTCATGTCCCCGGCGGCTTCTTCAGAGGTTTCAATCACATAATCGATGGTGGCTGGATCGATGTCATTGTTCCACAGAAGATGTCTTAGGCTGAGAACTCCTCCAGCTTTGCCGGCCAGGTTTTCGAACATGACATGGGCACTGAGGTTAACGTCATGTTCGTGGGCCCTCTTTACGCAACCCACTGTCTTGCCGGCGTACTCCAAAACTACTGCCAAATTCTTGGCAAGCAGGTCGTTGATTTCGTCGAGACTCTGAGTCTTTGCCAGAATGGCCAAGTCGGCCTCGCTGAAGAGGGGGTGGTCACTGAGTTTCTCTGCGACTTGCTTGGCAAATCCATCTTCAAGAACAACCAGGTCAAAGGAGTCAACGATTTTCATCATGGCAATAAACTCATCCATGGGGAAAATCTCGCCGAGTTTGCCCTTCCTGTTTGCCTCTACGTTGTTTTCATACCAAGGCTGCGGCATCTTGGCCAGCTCTTCTGGGGTCATGTTGCCAATGTAAACCTGGTTTGGCGGATAGGCTGCAACACTTTCAAAGGGGCGCAATCCTTTTTTGACTTCCTCAAATAATGGAGAATCCGGATTCTTAGCCCGCTCCATTGTTAAGGTGGTTCCGTGTTCAAGCACCATATCAGATGCGTGGAACAAACAATAACTTGCTGCTTTAACAACTGGATTGGTCAATAAACACACCTCCACACAGATAAAGGGTCCCTACCTGCAGATTGACGTCGTCAAACATCCACGGGCGGCGGGACCCTTATCCAGTCTTGTGACTAATCTTCAAACACAGTCTGTTCAGAAACAGGAGTTGCCAAAGCGTTCAGAGCTTTTTCAACAAGCTTCCTGCGCAGACTGAACTCTTCTGTTTCCGATAGCGCTGGATTCCCTAATGGATGGGGAATGGCTACTGCCGGAACAATTCGGTTGGCTCCCACAGTTAAGGAGATGGGCGTTACGGTACATACGTGTACAACTGCAATGCCCGCCCGTTCGATTTCTTTTACCATCGTTGCGCCGCAACGAGTACAGGTGCCTCAGGTGCTGGTGAGGATGACTGCTTGTACACCCTCGTTCACCAGTTCTTGGGCAATCTCCTTGGCAAATGCTGCTGCATTCGCGACGGAGGTACCGTTGCCGACTGTGGCGTAGAAATAGGGGAACAGTTTGCCAATTCTCCCTTCCTTCTCCAGGGCACGGAGGGCGTCTACCGGCATAACCCGATTTGGATTTGCATTGGCGTAGACCGGGTCGTATCCGCCGTGTGCTGTTTGGAAGCCCTCAGAGGTGAGAACATCCAGGCCTTCGATGGAATACTTGCCGTAGCGGGAAGCACTGGAGGCTTCTATCCGGTCGGGGTTGCCCTTGGGCACGATTCCACCGCTGGTGACCAGAGCTACAGTTACGTTGCTGAGGTCAGCAATGGCTTCTGCAGGTTCAACACGGTCGAAGATGGGAATGGGATACTCAGTTTCAAATTCTTCCCCTTTGAGTTTCTTGAGGAGCATATCAACTGCCCGCTCTGAACCTCTCTTTTCCACAAAGATGTTCTTGCGGATTCCTCTGCTGATATAACCTTCCTCAGCAGGTGTGCCCACAGGCTCGCCGTTAACAATTTTGCCTGCGAGTTTGGCAATGGCAGGCAGTGCAGTACGCATGCCAGCTGCAGAATTAGTAGTTTCAACAATGTAGAGGTATTGGCGATATGCTTCTACCCCGGGGTTCTCTATATACATACCCGAAACGGCTGGAATACCCATATCATGAGCAATCTTTCCTACTGTGCCGCAGGCCATGCCGTAGCGTCCGGCGTTAAAAGCGGGACCGGCAATAACCAGGTCAGGATTGAAGTCCTCGATCATTTTGCGTACAGTAGCACTTGCTTCTTCCAAGTTTTCATTGAAGTAACTGTCACCACAGATAATAGTACCCACGATGGTGCAATTCTTCGGAAGCAGATTGGATAAGCCTACTCCGGGACCAATCGGTTTATCGTGGCTCTGGGGTTCAATGTGTGCCATCTCTTCGCCGCCAATTTGCCCGAAAAACTGATTGATGTAGAGAACGATACGTTTCTCTTCCATACACTTACCCCCCATTCTGTGTACGATAGGTGGTGACTTCCTTGATGATGTCATCTACATCCAGG
>JAAYSR010000007.1 GCA_012518325.1 Bacillota bacterium | reverse complement strand
AGGGAGAGCCAGTTCGGCTTTGAAGGGCTGGTGAATGACAAGGGCGCTGTACAGGCGATGCTCAACGGAAATGCAGTGCTGGAAAGGCCGACATTGGAGGACATAATGCTCTACTGTACAAGGGGAAGGGCTGTATGAGCAGCCTCCTCCTTAAGGAGTTCATGTTGCAGCTGGGGTGCTTTTGGCAACAGCAATATCATTTGGGCTGTCTCTTCATTTCTACCGCAGAAGAGAGTTTTAGAAAGGGGAAAGTGCTGTGGGGTACTTAATATTGAAAGATTTGATGCTGCAAAAAAGAATGCTGCTGCTCGCCTTTGCCTACGTGCTCATTTTTACCTTCGCGTTTCAGCAGATGGGCGAAGGACAGCTTATTGCCATCGTCAGTGCAGTGGGTTACATGTTCGTGTTGATGGGAGGGGCCTGGGAAGAGAAGAACAGTGCGGATAAGCTGTGGAACAGCCTGCCTGTAGCTAAGTGGAAGGTTGTAGCCGCCAAGTTTCTATCAGTTCCTGTCTATGGGGCTATTGTAATCGCCATTTATTGGATTGTCAGCACAGTGTTTACCGCTCTCCGTATTCCCATTGCTGCGGTGCCCCTCGATCTTGTAGGAGGAGTGTTGGGCATAGGGGCGATCTTTATGGCGGCAAGCCTGTACTATCCGGTCTACTTTGCGGTGGGTTATACCAGAGCACGCTACTGGCACTTTATCCTGTTTTTCGCCTTGGTGAGCTTTGGGTCTTTTCTGCCTAGACTGTTTCCCAAAAAACCGGCCTGGATTGATCCCCTGCTGGAAAGGCTGCCGAAGATAACGAGTGATGCTATGTTTTTGGCAACATTCGGCGGGGTCATTGCCTTAATCGTTTTGATTTCGTTTCTCCTTTCCCTGAAACTGTATGAGAGAAGGGAATTCTAGTCGAGCATTGAACTAATTATTGACAAAGGCGCCTCCGCCATGATATTGTGCAAGTGAAAAGGGAGTAACTGGTGCGCCTCTTGGCGCAGCTTCGCATCAACAGCGTGGCCTTGGGCCTGGTGCGAGGGACATTCGTTCAGTGAGACTTTTGCAGCTTTTGCCTGCAAGAGTCTTTTTTGTTCGGCAAAACTGGGCAAGATTAAGTTAAGAAGGATGGTATGCTGATGGTGAATAAGAACTGGCACATATTTTCTGTCGAGGAAATTTACTCAGAGCTTCAATCGGGACCGGACGGCCTGGCAAGTGCACTGGCAGCATCCCGCCTGGCACAGGACGGCCCTAACCAGCTGGCTTCCGGCGAAAGGAAGACATTCTGGAGCATATTCCTGGCCCAATTCGCGGACTTGATGATTTGGGTGCTGATTGGTGCTGCCATCATCTCAGGCCTAGTCGGGGAGTGGATTGATGCCCTAATTATCCTCGTTGTTGTGCTCCTCAACGCAATCTTGGGCACAGTGCAGGAAAGCAAGGCCGAAGCAGCACTGGATGCTTTGAAGGAACTTGCTGCCCCAAGCGCCCGGGTGGTCCGTGACGGTGTATTGCAGTCAATACCCGCCAGTGAGCTGGTTCAGGGGGATTTAGTGATGATCGAGGCAGGTGACAGCGTTCCGGCGGATTTGCGCCTTGTGGAAGGCGCGGCTCTGAAAATAGAGGAAAGCGCGTTGACCGGTGAGTCAGTGCCGGTTGAAAAAAGAACGTCGCCTCTAGGCGAAGAAAATGTCCCTATTGGGGATCAGGTCAATATGGCTTTTATGGGCACTGCTGTAACCTACGGGCGGGGGTTAGGCATTGTAGCAGCTACAGGCATGAACACCCAGATGGGGGCGATTGCTGCCCAGCTCAGTCAAGTTGGCCAGGAGAGCACTCCCCTGCAGCAGAAACTGAATCAGATCTCCCGCATCCTGTCCATTGGTGTGCTGGCAATTGCAGCCATTGTCTTTGCCTTGGGACTGGCTGGGGGAAATCACCCGCTGACCATGTTTTTGACTGCTGTATCCCTTGCGGTTGCTGCTATTCCGGAAGGCCTCGTGGCAGTAGTAACCATTGTCCTTGCGTTGGGCATGTCGCGCCTGGCAGGGCGGGGAGCAATTATCCGCCGCTTGCCCGCGGTGGAAACCCTCGGTTCGACCCAAGTCATCTGTTCTGACAAGACTGGTACTCTAACCCAGAACAAAATGACGGTTCAGGAGCTTTGGTCTGAGGACGAGAAGCTTTTGACCGCTGCCATGGGCCACTGCAATGACTCGAGGCTGGGGGAAGGTCTAGAGACAATTGGGGATCCAACAGAAACTGCACTTCTGGACTATGTACTGCAGAAGGGGATCTGGACGCCAGAGCAGGTACGGTATAGAAGGCGCCTGGGAGAACTCCCCTTTGATTCCGAGCGCAAGCTGTCCACGGTGGCTGTAGAGCATCCAGGCGGACTAGGCGCGAGAATCTTTGTGAAGGGTGCCCCGGATATCTTAACCGGCCGCTGCACTAAAGGAGTGGGCAGCCTGGAAAATCTCGATTCTACTGGGGTAATGCGAATCAAAGAGGCAAATGATGCCATGGCGAAACAGGGCTTGCGGGTTCTGGCTTTTGCCTGCAAGGACGAAGTGCGCCCCGATTTTTCCAACGCCGAGGAAGTGGAAAGCAATCTGACTTTCATTGGCCTTGTGGGCATGATCGATCCCCCTCGGCCTGAGGCAAAGGAGGCCATCAGGCAATGCCGCCAGGCCGGTATCCTGCCTGTAATGATCACCGGGGACCATAAGATTACTGCGGTGGCGATTGCCGAGGAGATAGGAATTCTAACCCCCGGTATGCAGGCTCTGACAGGCAAGGAACTGGAAACCATGTCAGATGACGAACTGGAAGAGCAGGTGGCCAGGACCGCAGTGTATGCCCGGGTTGCCCCTGAGCACAAGTCCAGGATTGTCTCTGCCTGGCAGCGCCGGGGCAAGATTGTGGCCATGACCGGCGACGGGGTCAATGACGCCCCGGCTTTGAGAATAGCGGACATTGGAGTGGGGATGGGGATTACCGGTACCGATGTCTCCAAGCAGGCATCGGATATGGTGTTAACAGATGACAATTTCGCCACCATTGTAGCAGCCGTAAAAGAGGGCAGGCGGATTTTTGACAACATCCACAAGACGGTGCGGTTCCTGCTTTCCTCCAACGCCGGAGAAGTGATCGCCATCCTGACAGCTGCAATCTGGGGCTGGCACTTGCTTGCCCCGGTCCATCTTTTATGGATCAATCTGGTGACAGACACACTGCCCGCTATTGCTTTGGGAATGGAACCAGCTGAACTTGATGTGATGGAACGCAGACCCCGGGATCAGAAACTCCCTTTCCTGGGCAAGCGCGACTGGCTCAGCATCGCAGCCGTTGGAGCAGTGGAGGCGGCCTTGGCTCTGGCAGCCTACGCCTTAGGCGGAAAAGGCGTCACGGGAACCACTATGGCGTTCCTGACACTGGCCCTGGCGCAGCTCTTTGCGTCCCTGGGCTTTCAGAGTGAGCGGCACAGCCTTTTAAAGGTCAAGTTCAGGGAGCACCCCATCCTGTGGCTGGCGTTTCTAGGCTCCGCCCTCCTGCAGCTGGCGGTGATGTTTGTTCCCCCGCTGCGCAGCCTGTTCGGCCTTGTACCCCTGGCTGGCAGCCAATGGCTCACCATTGGCGCTTTGTGCCTGGGAATGCTGGTTTTCGTAGAACTGCAGAAGTTGGCGGGACGGCTGAGAGGCACAAAGGCCTAGCTGCCGCTCCTTTTCTGCAGAAAGGGCACTTTTTCGGCAGGATAATAATCAACGGTTTGAGAACCTGTAGGCATGGAAACATTCCCTGATCGCAAAGGAGGCATGTTTATTGTTCACTTCATTTGAACTGAAGAACGTTATTTTCCCCAACCGGATTGTGATGCCCCCCATGTGCATGTATTCTGCCACTGAGGACGGCTATGTCACTGATTGGCATCGTGTGCACTACGGGACCCGGGCCGTCGGCGGCGTAGGCCTGATTATTGTAGAAGCTACCGCAGTGGAAAAAAGGGGCAGGCTCAGCAACAACTGCCTGGGAATCTGGGATGACGGGCATGTGCAAGGCCTCAGCGAGCTGGTACGGCTGGGCAAAGAACATGGTTCTGTAATGGGCATCCAAATTGCCCACGGCGGACGCAAAGCCTGGGGTGATGAGCTTGTGGCTCCTTCCAGCATTCCTTTTCCAGAGATGGGCACTCCCCATGCCCTGACAGCAGCCGAGATCAAGTCCGTCATTGAGAACTGGCGGCAGGGCGCACGCAGGGCCAGGGAAGCAGGCTTTGATGTTCTGCAGCTTCATGGAGCCCATGGTTACCTGATTCATGAGTTTTTGTCGCCTTTAAGCAACCGGCGCACTGACGAATACGGCGGATCTCTGGAAAACCGGATGCGCTTCTTGTTGGAGATTATCGAAGCAGTGAAGAAAGAGTGGCCGGCGGACAAGCCTCTTAGTGTGCGCCTTTCGGCAGAGGATTACTTGGAGGGCGGCCTGACCATTAAGGATACAGTTCAGATCTGCCGGGTGCTTAAGGAGCACGGAGCAGACCTGATGGATATCAGCTCAGGGGGACTATTGCCTGCTTCTATTAAGCTGGGCCCCGGCTATCAAGTGCCCTTGGCGGAGGCTGTGAAGAAAGAAGTCGGCATTCCCACAATTGCGGTGGGACTGATTACCAAGCCCGAGCAGGTGCAGGAAATTCTCCTCAACGGGCGGGCTGATTTTGTGGCATTAGGCAGAGAACTCTTGCGCAATCCTTACTGGGTGCTGGCGGCCAAGCCGGATCGGGAGCTTTGGCCCTGGCAGTACCACAGGGGAATTCCGGCCAACTAGCAAAAAGGCACAGCTGCGGACTTTGATCCGCTGCTGTGCTCATTTTTTCTGCTTAGGTGCAGGGTCCGAAAGTTCAGGCATGGCTCCGCCGGCAATGGCCCAAAGATAGAGGCTGGCCACTGTTCCATAGGGTGAATAGCGCCTCCTGTACCTCTCGAAGAGCTCAGGGGTAAGCTGCCTGTGCCGGTACAGCATGCGCATGCCCCGCTGAATGGCCAAATCCCCGTAACTGACAACGTCGGGTCTTTGCAGCGAGAAGATCAGCATCATTTCCGCTGTCCAGGGGCCTACTCCCTTGAGCTTGGTGAGCTCCCTGCAGACCTCTGCATCGGACATCGTCTGCAGCCCAGCCAGGTTTACCTCACCTTCCAGGACAGCACGGGTCAGGTCCCGGATATAGCCTGCTTTGCGCAGAGAAATGCCGCAGCGCTGCAGTTCCTCTAGCGCGGCGCGGCCCAGAACTTCCGGTTTAAAGGGCTGAAAGCGCTCTTTCATCCTGGTCCAAATGGTTTGCTGCGCCTTGGTGGAAATCTGCTGCCCTACGATGGACTTGACCAAGGCAGGGTAAAGCTCTGGATAGAGTTCACGCTTGATGGGGCCGATGCGGTCGATGGCATCGCCGAGCTTTCTGTCTCTGGACTTAAGGTACTCTGTTTCTGCTGTTCCGTATTGGAAATAATGCCGCTCAGGCATTTTTTTGCTCCAGTTCCAGCAAGTATCGTTTGGCATCGAGCCCGCCGGCATAGCCTGTCAGTTTGCCGTTTCCGGAGATCACCCGGTGGCAGGGGATAAAGATCGAAATGGGATTTCTGTTGTTGGCTAAACCCACTGCCCGGCTGCCCCGGGGACAGTCAACCCTTGCGGCGATGTCCTTGTAAGTGCAGGTTTTCCCGTAACTGATCTTCTGCAGTTCCCGCCACACCCTTTCTTGAAACTCCGTTCCCTGCACCTTGAGGGGAATCTCAAAGGTGCGGCGCTTGCCGGCAAAGTATTCGTCAAGCTCTTTTTTTGCATCGCTCAGGATGGGAGTAGTTTTCTGAACATACTGTTGCAGGCGGGGATCGTCTGCAGAAAACACTAACAGAGACAGAAATCCGTTTTCCTCACCGAGAAAAAGGCGACCTACCGGCGAGTCATATTGGCAGAAATGTTTCATGATCCGGCTCCTTCCACGGCAGACAGTCTAGAAAAAGCTGATTTCGATCCAATAGGCCAACAGGCCCACAATCAAGGCCGGTATCGTGTTCACAATGGTAGCCCACAGGGCCGAACGCTTGTCAATGGCGATCAGGGGAAACAGAGCATCGCCGTCTTGGGACAGGGCGTTGGCCAGCAAGGCAGAAAAAGGAACCAGACCCCGGGTAAACAGGGTGACGAAGATAATCTGCGGTCCGCAGCCCGGGATAACTCCAATCAGGACACCGATGATTACTGCCATCAGGCCGGTCTGGGTGAGGAAGCCGGTGATAGCCATTTCTCCTGCCAGATAGCTGCCGGAGCCCAGCAGCAGGACAAAGAGCTCATAGGCGAAGTAGGCTGCAAAGACCCAGGTGCCTACGAAGGCGGTTTCCTGGGCATTATGGATAAAGGTTTCCTTCAGGCTGGCCAGCTTCATCTCTGACTCTTCGTGGGTGTCGCTGACAATGAATTTTCTGCCCATGAGCATTAAGAATACAGAGGCTGCAGCCCCGAGAACGCCTAGGATCAGACCCAGGTTAGGAATAAAGAACTCATTGAGATCAACTTGGAAGAGATCCAGAATCCCGAGAACGAGTCCGATAGAAATTATGATCCAGTAGACCATGTAGCCTTGGTGGGTCACTTTATAGCCAAGGGTATTTGTGTCCTGGTGCCCTTTCGCAGCGTGGTGCAGCACTAAGTCGATTTCGTCGCCTTCTTCGTGCCCGATATGGGCCCAGTCTTCAAGGCCGATTCCGGTTTCGTTGGCAAAGATGCTGTGATCCAGCTCTTCATGGTCCTCGTGTGACCGGGCCTTTTTCTCCCGGGACTCATTGTACTTTGCCAAGAGCCAATCGCCCAGGGGGGTGAGGTCAACCAGGTAGCCTGTAGTGACCGCCACGACAAATGAGAAAATAGAGACCAGAACCCACTGTTTCGGCATGACAGACATGAGTACGAAGGCTGAATCCCCCATGGTTGCCAGCAGAGTAGCGATGACTGTTCCAAAGCTCACGATTCCCCTTGGAAAGAGGGGCATCACAAAAATAGCGCCGCCGCAGCCAGGAGTAAGGCCGAGAAGTGCTCCAATGATGGGCTGAATTTTCTTCGCTTCCCCTATTTTCTTGACTAACCTCCCTGAGAGGAGATAGTCAACGTAGCCGAAGAGAAGCAAAACAGCTCCAACAAAAACTGTGACCTGAATAAAGGAATTCTCGGCACTTATGATCAGCAGATCAAGGATGTCGTTGAACACTAGCTTTCACCCCGAACTGTTTTTACAATGAACTGGATTGCCTCTGGATCAACAAACATGTTATACTCTTGTGCGTCACTGGGGCCCATTTGCACGTCTGAGGCCGCTTTCATCCTTGACGGCACCGGGACTCTGCTGCCGATGTGGATTTCTGTGATGCCCAGTCCCAGAAACTTGCCTGCATCCGATGGGCTGATGCCTCCCCCCGGCATGATGGAGATTCTGCCCTTGGCCTGTTCAACCAGCTTGCGCAAGAGAGGAAGGCCTTCCACCGCATTTGGGGCTTGCCCGGAAGTGAGCAGGCGATCTACTCCTAAATCGATCAAGGTATCCAACGCCGCATAGGGGTCCCGGGCAACGTCAAAGGCCCGATGGCAGGTAACTTCAAGCTTGAGGCTCTTGGCCCGCTGGACAAGGCGGGACATCGTCAACGTGTCAAAGGCACCGGTTTCATCTAGGACTCCAAAGACTACGCCGCGCACCCCCAGTTCGGCGGCGAGGGAAATGTCTTCTTCCATTTGGGCAATCTCTGCGTTATTATAGAGGAAATCTCCGCCCCGGGGGCGTATCATCACCATAGTGTCAAGATCATCGATATTGGCACTTTGCTTGATCAGCCCGTAATTCGGTGTAGTGCCTCCGGCACCGTGATCTGCGCACAGCTCAACCCGGGAAGCTCCGCCCAGGCGAGCCCTAAAGACATCTTCAATTGTGTAGCAGACAACTTCAACGATCATGGGGATCCTCCTTTGCATGCAAAACCAGCCTCACCGCATTTGGCAAGGCTGTTTATTGAAGCAGCTGTTTATTTTTCGTCTTGAAGCAGGGATTGAACCTGATCAACCACGTCCTGTGATGTCAGTTTGCCGATCTGGGCCCAGAAATTTGGCGTGGTACTACTAATAAACTCACTGATTATTTTTGTGCCGTTTTGGTTCCACACTGTCAGTTTGGGGCGTTCGCCCTGAAAGCGAAGCCGTACAAAAAAGTCACCGGACTTAAACATGGTGCTCATTCTCATTACCTCCCCTCACAGTACTTTATACCCTGTGCAGATTCGAATTCCTGCCGCGGCATAATGTTTCTGACAAGAATTCTTCATCTGATGATGCCATAGAAGGGACGAACGAAATGCTAAGTGAAATAGGAAGGGCCGCAGCTCTAATTTTCCTCGCTGAACTGGGCGACAAGACCCAGATTCTGGCCATGACTTTTGCGCTCCATTTCTCAGTAGCGCAAGTGTTAACAGGGGTAGCCCTCGGATCGCTTCTCAATCACGGCGTCGCCGTTATCATCGGGGCCTATTTGGCCCATGTCATCCCGTTGTCCGCTGTACGCCTCAGCTCAGCTCTGTTGTTTCTGGCCTTTGGCTTGTGGAATTTGCGCAGCGGCGATGAGGATGAACACCATAACCACAGAATGTTTACCAGCCCTGTCTTAGTCGTTGCTCTGGCGTTTTTCCTTGGCGAATTAGGGGACAAGACACAGCTCACGGCTATCGCCCTGGCCTCAAACGCCCAGTTTCCCTGGGCGGTACTCGCCGGGACAGTGCTGGGGATGGTGCTGACCAGCCTGGCGGCCATCGTAGTTGGCAGCAAACTCGGTGAGCGTATACCGGAATTCGCTCTTAAACTAATCTCCAGTGCTGTGTTTATAGGATTCGGCCTCTTCCATTTGGTCCAGACCGTCCCTCCTGAACTTTTGACCCTTCCCAATGCTGCCCTGTTTTCTGCGGTGCTGCTGGGAGCGATTATGTACCTGGCGGTGCCCCTCTTCAAGGCAAGGAAGCTTGCCCTTGAGCAAACCGGGACCTTTGCAACAGCTGCCAGGCAGCTAAATGCTTTAGATCGGGCCTTAAACGAGCTCTGCCTGCATGAAGAGACTTGCCGCAATCAAAACTGCCCAGTGGGGTACTGCAAGCAGTTAATCAAAGAAGAGCTCTACCGCGGCGGCAGTGAGGAAAAACCGCCCCGGACACGTTTTCAAATCCGCAAGCCCTATGTAAGGAAGGGACAGGTATTTAACACTGCCAGGATTGACGAGGTGCTGAAGCTCTTGGAAAAAGCAGACCTGAGTCCCGGCACTTACAGGGAGGTCAAGGAGAACCTGGAAAAACTGAGGCCCTAGTTTAGGGCCTTAATCTTCTCCGAAAATACGGATTTCCGGCTCCAGGCTGACCTCGAACTCTGCCAGTATTGTCTCCTGGATTTTGGCTATCAAGTCGAGAAAGTCCCGGGCCTTAGCCTCACCTGTTTTGATAATGAATCCTGCATGCTTAGTGGAAACCTCGGCTCCGCCGATGCGCAGCCCCTTTAGGCCGGCCTGCTCGATGAGGGGGCCTACATAGCGCCCTGGCGGCCGCTTGAATGTACTGCCTGCGCTGGGGTATTCCAGAGGCTGCTTGCTCCGCCTTTGGCTTTGGAAGTGATGCATCTTTTGACCAATGTCGCTGTGTTTTCCAGGGGTGAGTTCCAGTTCCACCGCGGTCACTACCGCTTTGTCTTTCTCTTCCTGGAGGCGGCTGGAACGATAGGAATAATAAAACTCGTCCCGGCACCAGCTGCCGATTTTCCCATTCTGGACAAACTGGACACTTTTGATCAGGGGGCCGATTTCGCCGCCATAGGCGCCGGCATTCATAAAGGCTGCCCCGCCCACACCGCCCGGTATGCCAACCGCGAACTCCAGGCCGCTGAGCCCATGGCGGAGGGCAAGTTTGCTCAACGAACCCATGAGGCATCCTGCCTGGGCAGAAAGGACAGTGCCTTCCACCCTGGCGCAGGCTAGAGGTTCAGCAATTTGCATCACGATGCCCCGTACGCCCCCGTCACGAATCAGGAGGTTGGTGCCGTAACCGATGACGGTCAGGGGCAGGTTATGTTCTGCCGCATAGCGCTGAGTCTTGGCAACTTCCTCGGCTGATGCAGGTTTTATGAAGAGGTCGGCTGGGCCGCCCACCCCGAGGGATGTGACCTTAGAAAGCGGGTAGTTTTTAATGAACATCGCAGCGCCTCCTCATTCTTGCTAACTATATTTTAGCACAAAACCCTAGTGCGGTCTGTTCTGATTTATAAACGCGGTAGGGTCGAGCCAATAATCTGTCACCCTGGAGCGTTCCCAGGCTACGCCGTTGGTCCTCGGCCAGGCATTGGCGGGAAGCTCCTCTTTGCGCATTTCAAAGTGCAAATGGGCAGCAAAGCGGTTGTTAGGTCCCCTGCCCACAGTGCCGATAGGCTGGCGCCGCGTTACCAGCTCTCCCTTGGAGACCCAGCGCTCATCGAGGTGAGCGTATTGTGACCACACGAAGTCTTCAGAAGAAATGGCGTGTTTGATCAGGATGACATGACCCAGAGCGCTGTTCCAGCCTGAGAAAACCACTTCTCCGTTGGCGACAGCATAGACAGGCTCACCATGATCGCCGTTGCCGGCTCCGGGAATGTTCCAGTCCTCGCCTGGGTGGTAGGAGTTGCTGTACGAGCTCCAGCTCAGGAAAGCGTAACCGGTAACTGCCCAGCCTTTGCCGTCGGGATTGCCCACTGGAAAGTCGAAGCCGTCTGTTAACCAGAGCGGTTTGGGTTTCCAGGGCCCACCCCCACCTTGGTCTGTTATGGGCGAACATCCTGTAATAGGCAGGGTAAGAAGAACAAGAACAATTATTACCCAATATTTTCTACTCAAGAAAAACTCCCCCTTTTATGGTAAGTTTATTGTAACGAATCAGGGGGAAAGAGGCACGAATGGTAATTCGCCCCAGATGGAGGTTCCTTGATGCAGACAAAGTTCAAACCTATTATTGTATACTCAATACTTCTCATTCTATTGTTCGCTGTTTCCGGCAATGTTTTGGCCACGGGCACACTGCTGATGCTCGGGGCAGGGCAGGAGTTCCGCTTTGATCTGCCCCTGGATCCGGGCAAGAGCTATTCTGTCAGCCTGGCGTTGCGCACTGACTTGGAAGATGCCACCGTTACTATGACTCTATGCCAGATCCGCAATAATGATGAAGTGATCCAGCATCATATATCCAGGCACGAACTTGGCAGCAGCGGGTCGTGGCAGATTCTGTACATACCGGAAGTGACAACCCAGGCCGGACATGGGCGTTTTGAACTGTTGCTCACCTCTGACAAGGCAGGACGTTTCTACTGGCGCGATCTCAAAGTTGAGCGCATCTATACCTCGATGGAGAGTTCAGAACAGTACTGGAGCGAAAAGCTGGCGACACAAGGCACCTTTTACACCGGACTGGTTGTAGATGCCCGCCATCTGGATGTCAGGCGAGGGATGAGCCCACGAATCTACAGTGAGTCAGGGCAGCTCCTCTACGGAGGTGTTCTGGCAGGGCAGGACCTGGTTCAGGATCGGGGCGTAGTCGGTTACGGCACAGAACTCACTTCGGAGCTTCTGGGCCGCATCACGATAGATTCCGAGTACCCCTATGTGGCTCCGCTGGTGGTTCAGGCCGTCGGGGTGGCCGATGCTGCCAGGACTGGAGTGATTGTCAGCGAAGAAGACACGCTCCGCATTCTGGAGGCCATGGTCCAGTACGACTTCTTTGCCCGCTACGCGGTGATCTTTTTGGTGAAGTGAGATTCTGTCCGGAGGACTTGGAGGGATATTCCAGGGGAGGCTCGAATTAAGCAAGGGTCGGACAGTGAGACTTCTGAGAGGGTGGCGGATTTTGGGCGAGTTTAGGTTGTACTCGATAGTAATTGACTGTAAAGACGCCAATGCTTTAGCTGACTTTTACGCTGCTTTGCTAGGCTGGGAGAAATACACCGATAATCCTGAATGGATCTCGGTGGGCAGAAAATTAGAAACGCCGTTTCTTCTTTTTCAACAAGACGAGAACTATAGACCGCCGGTCTGGCCGGATCGCCCTGACAGGCAGCAGAAAAGCATTCATCTGGATTTCGCGGTGTCAGACCTGGAAAAGGCGATCCAGCATGCAGTCGAGTGCGGGGCCAAGGTGGCGCCGGAGCAGTTCTCCTCCCATTGGACGGTTATGATTGATCCTGCCGGCCATCCATTCTGCCTCTTCGAAAAGACAGCAGAAAACTGAATGTTATCCAAGCTGATACTTGCGATGCAATGCGCGGATTTCTTCGGCTAATTCGGGAACCGGCCCATCTACTGCGGTGTCCCGAATTACTTCGTGAATAGGTAGATTGCGGACCCGGGCAGGGCCGACGCCCATTTCGCTGAGCCATTCTGCCAACTGCGCGGATGAACTGGCATAGACGATACGGCCTAAGCCTGCCCAGCCGTGGGCGGCTGCACACATGGGGCAGTGCTCCCCTGAAGTGTAGACAGTGGCTTGCAGCCTTTCCGCAGGCGTCATGTTCTGCGCGGCCCAGCGCGCGATGGCGAACTCGGGGTGCTGGGTGTGGTCGCCTGTGGCAGTATGATTGTGATCTTCAAAGAGAACTTGGCCTGATCTGGATACCAGGACAGAACCGAATGGTTCATCACCTAACTCTAACGCCGTTCTGGCCAGCTCAACGCAGCGCTTGAGATGCTTCAAATCCGTTTCGGTGATCACAGTTGTCATCCTCTCTGTTTGTACTCTAACTGAGTGATGGTTCGCTAAGTATAGCACTGTGCTTTGACGGTGTCAAAAACATGGGTTTTCCAAGGAGGCGGAATGACAAGTGGATGAAGAGCTGGCTAGAGGCAAGGGCGCCGAACTCATGAACCGAAGCAAAATAGCTTTTCTTGGCTCAATTGACGCAGACGGCTGTCCCGTCATAAAAGCAATGTTCAACGCCAAGAACAATGGGCTTAAAGAAGTATGGTTCAGTACGAACACATCATCCAAGAGGACAAGTCTTTTTAGCAAAGACAACAGGGCCTCTGTCTACTTTGTGGATGAAGTCACCTTTGAGGGCCTCCTCCTGGCAGGCACTATTGAACTTCTGCAGTAAGGGGATGGAAGCTATGAAGCAGTTTAGGCTGCACAACGGTGAAGAACTGACTATCCGAAGAGCAAAACCGGAAGATGCCCCAGATATTGTTGCCTTCATCGAACAAATCAGTGCAGAGACAGATTATCTGACATTCGGTCCCGGAGAATTTGGCATCACTGCCGAACAGGAAGCGCAGTTTATCGAAAGCGTTATAGAGTCTGATAATAAGCTGATGATCCATGCTTTTCTCGAGGGCAGACTGGTCGGTCAGCTCACGTTCATGGGAGGAGCCAGACCCCGCACCAGGCATGTCGGAGAACTTGGAATTACAGTTCTGAAGGATTATTGGCGCCTTGGGATAGGGACTGAACTGATTAGGTACTGCCTCGAGTGGGCGAAACAGTCCAGGGTTGTCCGCAAGGTTAACTTGAGGGTGCACAGCGATAATACAGGCGCCATCAGCCTCTACGAAAAGCTGGGCTTTGTCTGTGAAGGGACAACTACAAGGCAGTTTTACCTGGACGGAACGTTCTACGACTGCATATATATGGGGATCGAAATTGATTAGCAGGTGAGAAGTGATGCATGGCTTAAGGATTGAAAGACCCTTGAGAGCGGATCTGGAATCCGCCTATACTGTCTTGGCCAAGTCCATTGCCCAAGCCTTCGAGGAAGAGGGCATCAGCGAAGCAGAGGCTCTGGATGAGATTGCCTACAAGCAGTCGCTCATCCGCCAGTCGGTGGAGGACGATTCAGAGACCGTTTTTTTGGTGGCTAAGCTGAACGGACAGGTGGTCGGGACAATTTCTTTCGGCCCCTGCGGAGATGATGTGCGGTCATGCACCAACAATGAGCTGGCAGAGGTCGGCGAACTGGGGAGCATCTATGTCTTGCCTGAGCTGCAGGGCAAGGGTGTAGGGTCCGCCCTGATTGCTGCCATGGCCAACCGGCTCCATAAGAGCGGAATTGAGCAGTTTTGTCTGGACTGCGGTCTGAAGGCAGCCCAGGAAAAGTGGAAGCGGAAGTTTGGCGCGCCCTGCATAGTCGCGAAAGACTATTGGGGTGCTGGCAGCGATCACCTGATTTGGCTGTGCAATGTGCCGGACTTTCTTTGCTAGCTCCTCATGCGGGCTGCGGAAGGAAATTGTAAGCAAATCTAGAATTGTGATTAGAGTTTGTTCTAGGAGGTTAAGCAATAGAAATGCAGACGAAGTTAAGACAACTATATCAGCGCTTGCAGGACCTTGATCCGGCCAGGTTTTCCGTGGCAGTTGGATTTGACGGATTTGTCGATGAAATAGTCGAGGTTGTTGATCGCAGGGAATCCTTTGATTCCTACACCAGGATGACTCATATGAAGCAGTTCGGCGAGCGGATTTCTAAAGCCGCCGGCTTAAGCACTAATATTGAGTTTGTGCCCAAGACCATGAAGCTCGGGGGCAATGGGCCCATCATGGCAAATGCCCTGGTCAAGGCCGGGCTGAACGTATCCTACGTGGGTGCCCTGGGACGTCCGAACATTCACCCTGTTTTCACGGAACTCACAGATGCCTGCACGCAGGTCTATTCCGTGACCGAGCCCGGTCATACAGATGCTGTGGAGTTTGATGACGGCAAGGTTATGCTTGGGAAGATGGAGTCCCT
>JAAYSR010000084.1 GCA_012518325.1 Bacillota bacterium | reverse complement strand
TTCTTTGCCAGGCTGGGCTATCCCGTTTTCGATCCCCTCATGACCATTGTGGTAGCCCTGATTCTCATCAAGGTGGGCTGGGATATGGTCTTCAAAATCATTGACGAGCTGATGGATGCCCAGGTAGATCCTGAGACCCTCGGCGCCATAGAGGAAGTCATTCTGGCCATACCAGGGGTTCAGTCCCTCCGCAGCCTAAAGGCACACAAATATGGTGCAGAACACCATGTAGACTGCACCATAACAGTTCCTTCCCATTTCGATGTAGGGGAAGGCCACGATCTTTCCCATGAAGTCACAGCCCGAATTGAAAAAGAGTTTGAGTCAGTGACCCATGTGGACATCCACATTGAGCCTCACTTAGAGCAAGGGGAGCAGCACTGATCACTCCGACTTGCTCTGGTGTTTGCTGAGGTACCTAAAGATGGAAACGATAGTCTTGGCATCATTGATTCCGTCATTGTCAATCATCTCCCGCACCTCGTCCAGGGGTACCCAGCGTACCTTGATATCCTCCCCGTCATCCAGCCTCTGTTCACCCTTAGTGATACCGCTGGCTAAATAGAGGTAGAGAATCTCATTGGTATAGCCCGGCGTGGGATACAAATGTCCGAGCGTTTCCCAATGCTGGGCTGAATAGCCGGTCTCCTCCTGCAGCTCCCTCTGGGCACACTCTATGGGCGGCTCTCCCCGATCAATGGTTCCGGCAGGCAGCTCCAACATCAGACGCCCTGCGGCGGGCCTGTACTGCTCAACCAAGAGCACCTGCCCGTCTTCCACAACCAAAGTGGCGGCGGCACCTGGATGATCCACCATCTTGAACTGCCTTACCTTATTGCCAACCCAGACATCCTTAGTGATAAAATTAAACACAGCCATCACCTCTCATCTCTAATTCTAAACGGAAGAACGCACTCCTGTTCAGCCGCGCTTTTTTTGCTTCTCCCTGGCATGCCGATCCAAAAGCAGTTTCCGCAAACGCAAAGCGCTTGGCGTAACTTCCAGGCAGTCATCCTGGGCCAGATAGGCTAACAGCTGTTCGAGACTTAACTGCCGCGGCGGCTGCAGTTTGATCAGATCGTCTGAACCTGCCGCCCTGATATTCGTCACATGTTTCCTGCGGGCGACATTGATCTCCAAATCCCCCGCCCGACTGTGCTCGCCAACAATCATGCCGGCATAGACCTCTGTTCCGGGGCCGATAAAGAGGGTGCCCCGTTCTTCTGCAGTCTGCAGCGCGTAGGCTGTTGCGGTACCGGCTTCCCAGGCAATCAGGCTGCCTGTCTGCCTTTGAGTAATGGGTCCCGCCCAAGGTCCGAAATGGGCGAAGGCATGGTGCATGATGCCATGCCCCCTGGTCTCAGTGAGGAATTGAGAGGAAAAGCCGATCAACCCCCGGGCAGGCACGAGAAACTCAGCTCTCATCCGCCCTTCTCCCCCCTGATTAAGGGACTGCAGCTCGCCCTTTCTCTGACCGATCAGTTCCATAACTGAGCCAAAATGGTCCTGGGGCACGTCAATGTGCACATACTCGTTGGGCTCCAGAACCCCTGCCTCGGTATGCTTCAACACCGGTTCGGGCTTGGTTACACAGAAACTGTAGCCTTCCCGCCGCATCGTCTCGATCAAAACACTCAGGTGGAGTTCACCCCGGCCCGAAACCCGAAACTGGTCCGGCGATTCTGTCTCACTCACCTCAAGTGCCACATTTACCTTAGCCTCACGGAACAAACGATCCCGCAACTGGCGCGATGTTAGGTACTGGGCGTCCTGCCCTGCCAAGGGACCGTCATTGACCCGAAACACCATGGTCAGGGTGGGCTGATCAACCTTAATGGCCGGCAGGGGCAGGGGCCGGTCAAGCTCGTTGACAGTCTCGCCGATCTCAATTTCCTCAATGCCGCTAAAGGCGGCGATATCCCCGGCTGCCACACTGCTGACCGGCACCATTTCCAGACCCCGGAAGGTGAATACCTGACCGATCTTACCCCGCCTCGCTCCTTCCTTTTCACTGTGGGCCAGGAGAATCTCCTGACCGCTGTGGAGGGCGCCGCTGGTGATGCGGCCTAGGGCGATCCTGCCCACATAGTCGCTGTATTCCAAATTGCTGATCATCATCTGCAGAGGGCCTGAGGCTTCGGCCTGCGGCGGCGGAACATGGTTCACTATGCCCTCCAGGAGGGGAAGTATGCTTTCAGACCTTCCCTCCTTGAGCTCTGTCCAGTCTGTGCCGGCCTTGCCCTCCAAGGCTGAGGCGTAGTAAATCGGGAAATCTAACTGCTCCTCTGTTGCGTCCAGGGCTGCAAAGAGATCAAATACTTCATCCACCACCCGATTAGGGTCCGCTGCCGGCCGATCGCACTTGTTCACTACCACGATGGGCGCCAAACCCCGCTGGAGTGCTTTATAAAGTACAAACCGGGTTTGGGGCATAGGCCCTTCTACAGCATCCACGATCAGCAAAGCGCCGTCCACCATGCTCAGAATGCGCTCCACTTCGCCGCCGAAGTCTGCGTGGCCGGGTGTGTCTACGATATTTATCTTTACTTCACCAAACTGTACCGAAACGTTCTTGGCGAGGATGGTGATCCCCCGCTCTTTTTCCAAGGCATTGGAATCCAAGATACGGTCCTCAACCCTTTGATTCGGTCTGAAAATGCCGCTTTGTCTCAAAAAGGCATCCACCAAAGTTGTTTTTCCGTGATCAACATGGGCGATAATTGCCACGTTTCTAATTTGCATAAGAACTGTCCTTTCCAAATCTGACAACCATAAGTATAACATAACCGGGCCGTGGGAAAAAGAAATTGGACAGCGTTGGAAGGGATTTTTCGATACTGGCCGTTTGCCTTGTTGGAAGCCGAAAAGTAGCATAAAATTGGAATTGAGGTGAATGCGATGCCGAAGCTGCTCCGTATTGAGGAGAAAATGCATCAGTTGACAGCCTACGTTTCATC
>JAAYSR010000083.1 GCA_012518325.1 Bacillota bacterium | reverse complement strand
GCCATGTCCGACCCGGTCAGGTATGCAGCCACAAGCCCCAATACCACCACCAGCACCGGCAAGGGAATGCCAAAGGCAAAAAGGGAACCTGCCAGGCTGCCGACAACCCCGGAGGCCTCGATGAGCGACCGGAATGTCATCAGACCGATGATGGTAAAGACAAGTCTGTAATTTACCCATTCCTTGAAAAATTTCACAAGCCTGGCCTTCACAGCGCCAAGTCTGTTCTCAGACGGCAGCCCCCGCATCAGGGCAATCAGAACTCCAACCGCCATGGCCAGGTAAAAGGGGACTTCCAAAAGCAGTACCAGGCTCAGTGCTGCAAGGACCGGAGAGAAGCTGAGGAGGAAGTTCTTCAGATTTACAGCTGTGCTGTTCCCATCGGATCTGTCAGCTGCTTGGTAATCTACCCCGCGGAAGAACAGGTTATAAGCAATGAATAGACCCACCAGCATGGCCGGCACATTGAAACCAATCAGCGTGGCCTTGCGCACCTCAAAGAGCTCACTGAGGATGATTATGGATGCATGCAGGGGGTAGACGAAGTAGCCAAAATGCCGGGAAAAAAGGTTGACGGCCGCCTTGGAAGCGGCATCCAAGCCCAGCAGATTTCCGTTTTCCTCTACCATGGGCGCCGACATGATGGCTCCCCCCGGTATGCTGATGGTACCGATTAAAGAGGGAAGCAGCATGCTCAGCACTTTAGGATTGCGAAACTGGGCGACCAGAGAGCTGACCATCGTCTCCAGATCTCCGCTTTCCCGCATCAGTCTCCCAAGCCCGCTGATCAACGCCACAGCAATTGCCAGCTCAATGGTGATAGGGCTGAGCACTCCAGAAGCCACCGCCAGGAAGAACCCATCCAGGCTGAGCTTGGAAAAGAGGCCGATAATACCGCCTCCGATTAAAAGGGCAAGACCCACCGAAACACTTTTGGAAATCAGAAACATGATCACGCCAAAGGCTGCTGCAACACCTGCTAGTTCCATCCGGCATTCCCTTCTAAGCAAGGATTCGCCCTCCAGGGCAGTGGTATTTCTCCAAGGTATTTCGCTTCACTCCGGCAATATCCTGCAGAAATCTAGGAACAGCAAAGCACCCGCCTTCTCCGAAGAAGGAGGGTGCTTCGATTCCAGTGCCTGGCATGTTAGAGCGCGATCCCGGAAAACCTCTTGAAGGCTTCCATGCTGACCCGGACGGATTCAAGTTCATCAAGCCGGGTGTGATCCTGCTCCAGGATAATGTACTCTACCTGCGGCGCCTTGTTGGCAGCGTCAATGTAGTCTTGAATCGGCAGCACTCCGGTGCCGATCTCTGTAAAGGACTTGGGATTTCCTGCCCCGGCAAACACCTCAAAGTCAATGTTTCTCTCAGGATCCACTATGCCGTCAAAGAGATTCAGCGGGTCAGAAGCGCCTTCGGGGAAATCCTTCTGATGGAGCAGAATCAACCGATCCTGATACTTTTCAATAATGTCAATGGGATTGACCCCTGCCCGGGCGGCCCAATAGGTATCAAGCTCCAGGAACACCAAGTCTGCCTCGGTGTACTCTGCCAAGAGCTCATAGACGGTCTTGCCGCCAAACTTTTGAAACTCATGGTAGTGGTTGTGGTAATAGAACTGCATGCCTCGCTCTTTGCAGAGCTCGCCGGCCCGGTTAAATGCGTCGCAGAGACGGCGAAGATGGTCCAGATCATTGTAGGGGAAAAACTCCATGGCGCAGCCGATGCGTGTATTACCGATCTCCTGGTGGTAGTCAAGCACAGGGTCCAGTGACTCAGGCTTCCAGGGGAAGATATGGCTGCCGATGATGGAAAGGCCCAGATCGTCCAGCCTGGCCTTCATCTCCTTGGCTGACAGGCCGAATCCGACTCCCGGATCTTCTGCGGCATTGTGGTTGGCAGCTTCCAGGTACCGATAACCTGCCTCGGCGAGGGCCTCAAGCGTGCCGCCTGGGTCCTGCTTGAGAGAATTGCGTACAGAATAGAGCTGAATACCTACCTTTAAAGACATTTGATCATCCCTTCTTTTTCACTCTCCTGCCTTTCTGAAAAAGGCATCTATTGAACAGGCACTGCAAGGCGCGCTGCCCTGCAAAGAATTGCTACTGGTCTTTTCGTGAACAAGAGGGAGTACTCCTGCTTTTTGCTGCTAGAGCCCGGTAAAGATACAAAGCGATCCGGATGAATCATCCGGACCGCATGCTTTACGCCAAGAGTTTTTCTAGAAATTGAGCCAAGCCTTCCTCTTCGTTGGTTGCTGTGACATAATCCGCCTTCTCTTTCACTTGCTGTGAGGCGTTTCCCATGGCCACTCCTAAACCAGCGTATTGAATCATTTCAATATCATTCAGATTATCGCCCACGGTGATCACCTGCTCTGAGCTTATGCCCAGTTTTTCCGCAACAACTGCAATGCCCTGGGCTTTAGAGACGCCTTTTTCAAGTACGTCAACACAGTGCGTCAGTGCTGTGGTCATGGAAATCTCGCTGCCAAACTCGTCGCTGAGCTCCTGGCGGTAGCGAACCAGCTCCTCCGGGGGACCGTACCCGTAAACAGCCAGCTTAAGAGGGTCTTCCTGAATGGCTGCGATGGTGCGGTCAATGTCGCCTTTATCTTCAACCGGTACACAGACGAAATCCCGGATGTAATACAGGGTTCCCAGAATCGAATGCCTTAGGGGAGGCGTCAGATACTTCTTCAAAAGCCTTCTTTTGTAGCCTTCCCCAGCATGGTACCTGGTCTTTTCAAAAAAGACCTCCACTCTGAAACCTTTATACTTCTCGGCCATTTTCACAGCCCGTTTCGCTTTTTCTTTGTCCAGAGGATAGATTTCGGTCTCGCCGGTGGACAGATCCTGGATCATCGAGCCGTCGCTGGAGATCAAAGGTGCGTTAATTCCGATGGCACGTGCAATGTGCACCGCGCTCGGATGCTGCCGCCCAGTTGCCACTGTTACTTTGATCCCTGCTGCTTTCACCCGTTGGATCGCCTCAATTGTCCGGCGGGTCAGCCGCCTGTCATTGGTAATAATCGTCCCGTCAATGTCCAGGACCAGCAGCTTGAAGTCCCTGTTTCTACCCTCCAGGACACGATTTAGTTCCATACACTCACCCTTTATCTATACTAGCAGAAGAACCCGGTCACATCAAACGAACCGCTCCATAACGGGGCGGTTCATTTGTAAAGGGGGACAGGCCCCCATCAGCATCTTCGTTCTGTTTAGAGGTTCTTTCTGAATGCTTTAACTTTATCCATGAAGGGTTTTACACGATTTACATCAACTGGATTCTCGAAAACCCCGTCAACTTTGAACGCTGTGCCGACAACGGCTCCGTCTGCGATGCTGAGCTGCTCCTCAACGTTCTCCATGCGAACGCCGGTGTTGGCAAACACAGCGGTCTGAGGTACAGTCTGCTTTACAAGGCTGATGAGCTGTGCATCAGTTTCTGCACCGGCAGTGAGTCCGGATACGCAGAGCCCGTCGGGCTTGGCGTTAAATACAGTACTCTTTGCTACCGAGACCAGGTCTCTGTCGGCAAGGTACTTGGCTGCCTCTGGCACAATGTTGAACAGCAGCTTGACGTTCTCAGCGCCAATGGCGTGCTGGTGGCGGACTGCCTCGCCGCAGTTGGTGTTCCAAAGGCCGAAGTCACTGGCATAGACACCGGTGAAGATCTCCCTGACGAACTTGGCATCTACTGCTGCTGCCAAATCCAAGGAGCGCTTGGGATCCCACAGTACGTTTACACCGTAGGGAACCTCAATGTCATCCATCAGTTCACCGATTACCCTGGCCATAGCGGCTACGGTTACGGTATGAACGTCTGTCAGGTAAGGAAGGCTGAACTCGTTAGAGAACATGACTGCGTCTACGCCGCCTTCTTGCAGAGCCAATAGGTCATGGCGTGCAGCCTCGACAACCTTCTTCATTCCGCCGGCCTTGTCATAGCCAGGATCACCTGGGAGCGCCTTGAAGTGGCACATGGCGATGATCGGTTTATTCGTGTTAAAAGTTTCTTGGATCCAGTTCATTTTATCTGTCCTTTCTCTTGGTACTAATCTGGATTTACCTGGATAAATCCATATCCTTCATGTTGTGGACCGCTGCGAATACCAGCTGGGCAGTAGTCTCCAAATCCTGTAGGTTGCAGGTTTCTACTGGCGTATGGGTATATCTGCAGGGTATACCTATATCTATCCCATAAACACCGGTTCCCTCGAGCTGTACATAGGCCATGTCAGTGAGCATACCGATGCTAGCATAACGCTGGAAGGCGATGCCCTTCTCTTCTGCCGTTCTTTCGAACAGCCTTACCATTGCCGGATGGGGAATCGTTCCGTTGAGGGTGCCCCGGCCGTGGAAGTTGTAATGGCTGATTACAGGGCCTTGCCCGAGCATCACATGGGTTGTGCCCTCGCTTCCCGGCGTGCCTCCATCGAGTGCAACGTCAATGGCAATGGCAAACTTCGGCTTAATGCTGCGTGCGGCCATCATGGCTCCCCGCAAATTGAACTCTTCCTGAACTGTTCCCACCAGGTAGACAGGCATATCAGGCGGATTGTCCTTAAAGAGATAGCCTAGTTCCAGCACAACAGAGGTGGCAATGCGGTTGTCCATGGAAGTGCCGGAAACAACATCGCCTAAAAGTCTCTTAAACTTGGGTGCGTAGACAACTGGGCTGCCTACGGTGATTCCCAGCTCCTCCACCTGTTCACGGCTGGTTGCGCCGATATCTACAAACAATTTGGGGTACTTTTCAACAACGTACTTCTCTTCGGGAGGAGTTGAGTGGTGGGATCGTACGCCGATCAAACCGTCAAACATTTTTCCTTCCCGGTTCTGCACTTGTACCTCCAGGGCGGGCAACACCTTTTCAGGGATGCCGCCGAGGCGTTCCAGCCTGAGAAAGCCGTTGCCTTCAATGTACTTCACCAGGAAGCCAAGCTGATCCATGTGGCCGAAGATCATAACCGGCTCTGCCTCGGGATCCTTACCTTCAACTTTGGCTATGCAGTTGCCGAACAGATCGATAGTGACCTCATAGCCCATTTCTTCAAACTTTTCCTGCATATAAGCGGCCATCTTCTGTTCAAACCCCGCCAGGGCAGGAATCAGACAGGTTTCTCTGAGTAAGGTCTCTAAGCGAATAGTGATCACTCCTTTTCCTACGCCTCTAAAGCGTGCATGATGTGTTTGTTGAGCTTGTACAGCTCAGCAAAATGTTTCTTGTTTCTATCATAAAGCTCACGATGCTCTGGATTTGGTTCAGTTACATAGTCAACTTCAATCCATTTCTTGATCTCCCTAGGCGAGTCAATGATGCCTACTCCCAGGGCCGCGAGCATGGCGTCACCGTAGGATGCTCCAAAGGTAACCTTGGGCACCGTCTGCTTGATGCCGCAAATATCGCTCACTGTCTGCAGCCACAGCCTGGACTTGGTTCCTCCGCCTACGGCCATGACATTGTCCAGGGGGAAGCCCGCCTGCCGCATCAGCTGCAGGTTTTGGTCGATGCCGTATCCTACCCCTTCAAAGGCCGCTTTGACTATATGCCCCCGGGTATGGCGCAAGTTGAGACCGAAGATCACACCCTTCGCCAAGGGATCCTGAATCGGCATGCGTTCGCCGGCAAAATAGGGGAGGATAATCAGCCCGTCGGAACCTGCCGGTATGTTCTCCGCCTCTGTAAAGAGGGCGGCATAGGCATTGATGCCTTTCTTTTCTTCCTGTTCCACGAGTTCTTTGGCGAAATTGTCCCGCAGCCACCTGGTCAGTGAGCCTGTAGTGGCCATGCCTGAAGTAATGGTGTAAACATTCTTGAGCACGGCATGCCCTGACCAAAGCGGCGCAGCGTCAACCAATCTGTCTGTCAGCTGAATCATAAAGGCAGTAGATCCATACATCAGCATCACATCGCCAGGTTCCACCACCCCGACACTTACCGCCTCGGCACCGGCATCGGTTGTTCCGGCAATCACAGGCGTCCCTTCTGCCAGGCCGGTCTCTTCCGCCGCCTGCTTGGTTACAGTTCCAATCACATCTGTGGTGTGGACAATTTCTGGCAGCATATGGGCGGGACATACATACTCTGTGAGCTCATCACTCCAGGTCATAGTGCGGTAGTCCAGCATGGGCTGGGCCCGCATGGCAGAGTAGCGATCCACACAGAATCTGCCTGTCAGCCGGGCAGTCAAAAATCCCGATGCGATAGTGAAGCACTTGGTCTTGGCGTAGACTTCGGGCTCATTGTCCCTAATCCACTTAATTTTTGGCCCAAAGGATTCCACTGTGCAGGTTGCACCGCTGATCCTTTTCATTCTTTCTTCGCCGATTTCCCGGTTCAGCTCTTCAGCCTGCTTGGCCGCGCGGGTGTCAATGCCGTAAAGAATGGCGTTGCGCAGGGGGTTGAAGTTCTCGTCAACGGGAGTGATAGCCGCCATAATGGTGCTGATTCCAATCCCGGCAATGCTCTGGGGATCCACTCCGCTCTTGTCCAGCAGTTCCCTCACGATTTTCTTAAAACCCATCCACCAGTCATTGATCGGATCATGCTCTGCAAAGCCTGGCTGGGGAACTTTCAAGACATGGGGCGATGCGGCCTGGGCGACAATAACGCCATTTTCGTCCATAATCACGCCCTTGGATTCGTAAGTTCCACAGTCAAATCCTAAAAGATAACGCTTACCCACAGCATTCACCTCCGTTTAAGACTTCGCCCGTGCTGCACCAGTCCGCTGCATGCGGCGCTCTCTAATGAAGTTGTAAGTCAACACAGCTAGCAGCAGGACGCCCCAGGCAAACTCCTTGTGGTAGCCCCCGAGCCTCAGCATGTTAAATCCGCTGGACAAGAACTGCAGCGAAATCAGGGCTAAGGTCAGACAGGTTACTTTGCCGTAACCGCCGTCAGGGTTAGTAGCCCCTAGAACAGAACAGAGAATTGCCTGGAAGAGGTAGTTCTGTCCGAAGTCTGCTTTGGCAGAGTTCGTTCTGGTAAGCACGATGAGCCCGACAATGGCGCTCAAAATCCCGCTGTAAACATAGGTCTTGGCCAGGATCTTCTCGTTGTTCATACCTGTGAACAAGCTGGCAATGGGGTTTTGCCCGACAAATTTCAGCTCAAAGCCGTAGCTGGTGCGCTCCAGGAGAATACTGGTCACGATCAGTCCGCCGATGAGGAACCACAGGGGAATAGGCAGACCCAAGAGCGTGTTGTTTCCTAGATAAAGAACCTGTGACGGGAAGCCGGAAACCGACTTACCCTTGGTCAGGATGATGGCCAGGCCGGTAAAGAGGTTCATGGTTCCCAACGTCACCAGCATGGCTGGGATGCGCAGCCGAGAAATGATAAGCCCGTTGAGCAGCCCGCAGAGAATCCCGATTAAGAGTGCCACACCCACAGCCAACAGCCCGTAGAGAAGCAGGGTGAATCCTGCCGCTCCGTTTAGTGCAGCCGCACGCAGAATAAAGGCTGCTGCAATTCCGGAGAAGTTGGAGATGGCGATGATGGACAGGTCAATTCCGCCGGAAACCATCGTCATCATCATGGCCATGGAGTAGAATCCGAGTTCAGCCAACTGGTAGCCCATAGACCTAAAGTTGCGGGCTGTCAAAAACAGCTGAGGCCTGAGCAGAGACATAATCACAAAGACAATGATGGTTACGAAAATCAGTCTAATAACATTGGCATCTTTGAATTGAGCCAAGAAGCGTCTGTCACCTGAGCGAGTCGTCATGAGCTTGCCCCTTTCTTTCCTAGCTGAGTAGCTCCTCTAAGCGATTGAAGCACAATACCTATAATAATGATTGTTCCGGTCACTGCCTGCTGCCAGTAGGACGGGATTCCCAACAGAATCAGGTTGTTGGAGATAAGCGCCAGCAGGAAGACACCTAAAGCTGTGCCTAAAACCGAACCCCTCGCCCGCTTGGATGCTCCCCCTCCCAGGAAAACAGCGGCAATTACTGCCAGCTCTCCGCCGACAATATCCGCAGGTACAGCAGTGCGGTTCAGTGTCCCGTGGAACATGCCCGCAATCCCGGCAATCGCCCCGGCAATGACAAAGATCAGGAAGCGGGTCTTAGAGATGTTAATCCCCGCACGCTTGGCTGCTGTAGCATCTGCGCCGATGGCGTAGGCATGCCGGCCCAGCGTGGTGTAGGTCAGGAGCAGGTGCACCAGGACATACATAACTGCAACCACTAGCACTAAAATGTGCAGGTTATAGGTAATGCCGTTCTGGTCTGTCACAGAGGCTACGTAGCGTGTGGCCAGGGCCCGCAGGCTGTCGGGCAGCCTGGTGATATAGGATGTGCCCACGAAGGCTAAGAGATAACCCTTGTAGAGGCTTTGAGTACCTACAGTCACAATGAAAATCGGCAGACTCAGACGATCGATAAAGAACCAGTTAATCAGATGCAGGACGAT
>JAAYSR010000082.1 GCA_012518325.1 Bacillota bacterium | reverse complement strand
TGGAACTGATGGACACCCATGAAGGCAAGTACGGCCATCGGCGGCTATGCATCAGCAGCACAGGAATCCAAGAACAACTGCTGGATGTATACCATAGACGGTTTAGTCAATTCACTGGCGAGGGCGGGTCTGACCATTGAGTATTTCAACGGACATGATCGCTGTGCCCAGGGCATGGGCGAAAGCGTTAGCGATGAGGAGAGCCTGTATTATTATCCCGCTCTGCCTCTGACTTTCAGCCTTAAGGCCCGGGTCCTAAGCATTACGCAACTAAACTCCTTTGTGATTGTGAGACAATCGGTCTCTTAGCGCAAAGGAGTTTTTTGCTGGGATAAGCAGGCGGGAACCTGGGTCTTGTTCCGTGGTCTCTTGTGCAGTCTTGAATTACAAATAGCAAATTGGGTTAAGACCAAGTGCACTTTATTAACAAAAGAGGAATTTTCCCGCAGGGGGCGTATTACATAAGTTGACACATGAGTGGGAAAAACTGGTGCAGATTCGGGGGGGTGCTGCAATGCGTCGGAAAAGAATAAGAAGCAAAGGTATGAGAAGCTTGCTGGAAGCTTTGCTTTACCTGGCTCCCGCACTGATCATTCTGATCGTCTTTGTGTTCTACCCATTAATCCGTTCCTTTTATTTAAGCCTGTTTGAAACGAACTTCATGGGCCAGCCTATTTTCTTCAACGGCATCGAACACTACAAAACCCTGATTCGTTCCACGCGGTTCTGGAACAGCCTGCGCACCACGGGACTGTATACGATTTACACAGTGCCGGTGGCCCTGTCGCTGGCAATACCTATCGCGCTTTTGGGCAACCTGAGGATCAGGGGCATTACCTTTTACCGCACTGTGTTCATCTGCACTATCGCGGTGTCCACAAGTATTTCATCAATCATCTGGACCTGGATGTTTTTCCCGACAACAGGAGTTGTAAACGATATTATAGGCATGATCGGGATCGCACCAAAACGGTGGCTGCAGGACCCTTCTGTCGCCCTGTTTGCGGTTGCCATCGCCACCATCTGGAAGGGTATGGGTCTCAATGTTCTGTTCTTGCTGGCGGGCCTCCAGGGCATTCCTGAAGAGCTCGTGGAAGCCGCCCGCATCGACGGCGCTAACGGGTGGAACGTTTTTTGGAACATCACCCTGCCGATTCTGTCGCCAACCATCTTCTTCCTGGTAGTTGTGGGAACCATCGACGCCTTCCGCTCCTTTGCCCCGGTGCACATCATGACGCGGGGCGGTCCGCTGCGCTCTACCACGGTACTTGTCTATTCCATCTACCAGGATGCGTTTATCAACTTTAACTTTGGCTTTGCCAGTGCCCAGGCGATCACACTCTTTCTCATCATTCTAGCTCTCACCCTGATTCAGTTCAGGTATGCGGAAAGGAGTGTGCATTATCAATGATGCACCGCAGCCTGCTTAGAAAAGTGCTCACCCATGCTTTGATTATCGCACTTTGCGTAGTGATCCTTTTGCCTTTGTACGTGGCTATTACCACCAGCCTCAAGCAGCCGTCGGATGTCTTTGCCCGTCCGCATAAATGGATTCCCAATCCAATCCACTGGCAGAATTATAAAAACGCGTTCAGCTATGTTCCCTTGGGACGCTTTTTGCTGAACAGTGTGGTGCAAAGCATGATGGTGACCACGATGGTGATGTTCTCTTCGGCACTTGCCGCCTATGCTTTTTCTTATATCGAGTTTCCCGGCAAGCGCCCCTTGTTTTTGCTGATCCTGGCCACCTTGATGGTTTCCGGCGAGGTTACAATTATCCCGAACTTCCTGACCATTCAAAGGCTTGGGTGGGTGGATACATACTGGGGACTGACGGTGCCCTTTTTTGCCGGGGCCTTCGGCATTTTCCTCCTGCGGCAGTTCTTCCTGCAGCTCCCCAGGGAGCTTTATGATGCGGCGGTTGTGGACGGCTGCGGGCGCTTCAGATATCTCTTTGAAGTGATCATCCCCCTCAGCCGGTCGGCGTTGGGGACTCTGGGGGTCTATACCTATCTGTCAACGTGGAACCAGTATTTCTGGCCCTTGATTGTGACGAACAGTACACAGATGCGCACCGTTCAAATCGGCATATCCATGCTGCGGGACGCAGAAGGAGATGCCTGGCATATTATCATGGCCGGCGTTGTGTCGGTAACCCTGCCCGCGATCATTCTGTTTCTCATCTTCCAGAAACAGCTGGTGCGGGGCATTGTTGGAGGAGCCGTCAAAGGCTGACAATAAACTGATGGAACGGGGGGATAGGCTAAGAGAACACAAGTTAGTGCCGCTGTCGTTAGCAACAACTATCTATAAAATGGAGGGATTGCAGTGAAAAAGCGTCATCTGATTCTTTTGGTCGTGACAGTTCTGCTTTTGTCCCTGTCCCTTTCCGCCTACGCCAAGGTGAAAGTTGAGTTTTGGCACGGGCTGGGAGGACACACCGGCAGCCACATCCTGCAGCAGTTTATCGATGACTTCAACGCTTCCCAGGACGAGGTTGAAGTGGTTGCGGTCTACCAGGGCAACTACGATGATACTTTGAACAAGTACCGGCTGGCAGTTCAAGCCGGGACGCCGCCGCATCTGGTCCATGTCTATGAGATCGGCACCCGCCTGATGATTGACTTGGACAGCTCCGTATCTCTCCAGCCCTTCCTGGACCGTGGGGACTTGGAGCTTGACTACATGGTTGAAAACGTCCTGTCCTACTATACCATTGACGGACAGCTGTATTCCATGCCCTTTAACACGTCAAATCCCATCATTTACTACAACAAGGACATGTTCCGGGAAGCAGGCCTTGATCCTGAGAAACCGCCTGTAACCTTCGAAGAGTTCCGTGAATACGCTAAGCTGATGACCGGCGACGGCAAGTACGGCTTCGGCAACTACGCCTACGGCTGGTACTTTGAGCAGCTCATGGCTGTCCAGAATGCTGAATACGTAAATAACGGCAACGGCCGCCTGGGCACCGCTACAGAGGCTACCTTCAACAGCGAAGCCGGCGTGCGCATTCTCCAATGGTTTGCTGATATGATGGCTGACGGAAGCTACCTGCATACCGGCCGGGACAGCGGCGCGCTGCGCTCTGCCTTTGTCTCGGGCAACGTCGGCATGCGCCTCGGCTCCACCGGCGGTCTGGCCAGCACCATGGCGGACATTGGCGACCGTTTTGAGATGGGAGTTGCCTTCCTGCCCGTTCCAGAAGGAATGGAAAGGGGCGGGGTCATCATTGGCGGCGGCTCCATCTGGATGGCCAAGGGCCACCCCGAGGAAGAAATTGAGGCAGCCTGGAAGTTCCTCAAGCACCTGACTTCACCGGAAAGCACAGCCTACTGGCACGTCAATACCGGCTACTTCCCAATTGACCGCCGGGCAATGGAACTGGATGAAGTTAAGGCGCTGCATGAGGAGTTCCCGCACTTCCGCACCGCCATTGATCAGCTGGAAGCAAGCCAAGTCACTCCGGCAACCCAGGGCGCTGTAATCGGTGTGTTCCCTGAGGCCCGCCAGGCAGTGGAAGTCGCCATCGAGCAGGTAGTCCTTGGTCTGGCTACACCGCAGGAGGCCTTGGATGAGGCGGCTGCAGAAGTAACGGCAGCAATTCGCCGCTACAATATCCAGTCCGGCAACTAGGACGATCTGTACATCGCAGTCAGGACCTCCCCCTTCTTGGGCGGAGGTCTTTCACTGCGAAGAAAGGACGGCCGGGACAAACAGAAGAAAGGAAGCAGCGAAACATGGAGTATGACATTGTACATCTGCCGAAGGAGAAATGGAAGGGCACCATATTTCCCATAGGCTACACCACAGACCAGTACTACGATGTAACTGTTAACAGGACAGAAAAGGGGTTCAGCGTTGGGATTGAAAAGAAGGCTTTCCCCGAACCCGTGACGCATTCTCCCGAAGAGCACAGCTTTCCCGACAGGCTGTATGCCGACTACCGCCCCAACGCCTATGCCTGGGGAGTGTTGCAAGCTGATCAATTGGTCGCGGCAATCGAGACCGAACCGGAACACTGGTCCAACCGTCTGAGAATTACCCAACTCTGGGTAGCAGAGGACCTGCAAAAGCGGGGAATCGGCCGGGCGTTGATAGAAACTGCCAAGGAACAGGCCAGACTGGAACGCCGCCGGGCAGTCATCTTGGAAACTCAGTCCCGCAATGTTAATGCCGTTGATTTCTACCTCCGCCAGGGCTTTACCTTAATCGGCCTGGACACCTGCTGCTACAGCAACAGCGACTTGGAGAGAAAGGAAGTAAGGCTGGATCTGGGCTGGTTTCCAGAGCCCAGGAAGAAACTGAAGCGTGAAGAGGTAGAAATCAGGCCGGAAACAGAGGCTGACTGGTATGCAGTGGAACTGATTACGCAGCGGGCGTTTTGGAACAGGTACCGTCCCGGCTGCGATGAGCACTATCTAGTGCACAAACTGCGTCAGGACAGGGACTTCCTGCCGGAACTGAGCCGCATTGCCGTAAAGGACGGAAATGTCATAGGCAGCATTATGTATTCCAAGGCAAGGGTTGTTGACGGGAAAGACTGTAATGAAATCCTCACCTTTGGCCCCCTCTGCGCAGATCCAAACTGGCAGGGCTGCGGCGTTGGCGAATTGCTCTTAACGGAGACAATGAAGCTTGCTGCCAAGGCAGGCTGTAAGGGCATTGTGATTTTTGGAGATCCTGGCTATTACAAACGCTTTGGCTTTCAGCCCTGTGACAGCTTCGGCATCACCACAGCCGACGGCAGGAATTTCGACGCATTTATGGCTGTTGAACTCTCGCCCGGAAGCATGAAGGGCGTCAAAGGAAAATTCTATGCCGCGGAGACCTTTCAAAATCTGCCCAAAGCAGAAGTGGAAAAATACAATAAAAAGTTTCCGCCTCTAAGGAAGCTAAAGTTTCCGGGGCAAATGGGATGAAGGTGGGGGCAGGATCCTTCTGCCGCTAAAGCGAATAACAGCTTAACGAAAATACTAAGCATTGGAGACAGGACATGGTTAGAGATCGGGAGTTTTACATGACTATGCTGAGGATTGCTTTGCCGATTGCGCTGCAATCCTTTCTTAGTTTTCTGGTGGTTATCGCGGATGACATCATGGTTTCATCCACGAGTCACGGGCTCTTTGCCCAGGCGGCAGTGGCCCAGGTCAACAGCATCACGGCTCTTTTTACAGCTACAATGACAGGGCTGGTTGCCGGATCTTCAGTACTGATCGCCCAGTACTGGGGCAAGAAGGACATGGAGCGGATCAAGCGCATTTTTGCTGTGGTAATGTGGATCTGCCTGATTGTGTCCTTAGTTGTGGTTGCGGTGATGAAGCTCTTTCCCGGGGCAATTGTGGGGATTGTGATCAGTCGGGATGATGTTCAGATCACAAACCTGGCCCTGGTCTATCTTGGCATCGTTTGCTTTTCCTACATACCCTTTGCAGTATCCACAGCCCTGGTGGGCATGCTGCGCACCATTGAAGTTGTCAAAATTACTATGTATGCTGCCCTCCATACCTTGGTAGTTAATATCGGCCTCAATTACATCCTGATCTTCGGCAAACTAGGCTTTCCCGCCCTGGGGGTTCAGGGAGCCGCCATCGCCACGCTGCTGGCCAGGATCAGCGAGATGTTCCTGGTAGGGTTTTACGCCTTTTCCGTCCAAAAGGAGATTGATCTTAAGCCCAGAGACTTTTTGGCCATCGACAGGGTGATGCTCAAAGACTACAGCTTCTACGGCCTTCCCGTAGGCATCACGGATGCCCAGTGGGCCCTAATCGGCATGCTGAAGGCCGCCATCATCGGCCAGCTGGGCGGGGTGTTCATGGCTGCCAACAGCATTGCCAACTCCATGGCTAATCTGGGAACGCTCTTTACCTTTGGCCTCGCCGGCGGCGCTGCTGTTGTGGTAGGGAAAGCGGTAGGCAGGGGAGACTATGAAACGGCCAGGGAATATTCTAAGACAATTCAGATCATGTTCTTTGGGGTCGGCCTCCTCATGGCCGGGCTGGTGTTCTTGCTGCGCGCACCCTTTGTTTCGCTCTACGGTTCATCCGCCAACCCGGAAGTCTTCAGCCTGAGCGTGACGCTGATTGGCATTGTAGCGGTTACCATGATCGGCACTACCTACCATGCCAGCTGCTTTGTGGGGATTAACCGCGGAGCCGGGGACAGCCGCTTTGTGGCTCTGGTGGATATGATCTGCGGCTGGTTTGTTGTGCTTCCTCTGACGCTGCTCGCGGCCTTTGTCTGGAAACTGCCCCTTCCCTTTGTCTTCTTAGCCACCCGGATTGACCAGTGCTTCAAGTGGATTATTGCCTTTATCCGCCTGCGGGGGGATAAGTGGATCAAAAACGTGACCCGGGAATTTCCTGCGTCTTAGCCT
>JAAYSR010000081.1 GCA_012518325.1 Bacillota bacterium | reverse complement strand
TTTACCCACATAGTAATATTATTCCAATAGACTATGATCCCGGGGCAAGTGAAGTCAATCAGCTCAACAGGATCAAGTTGATGTTGTCAGCGGCTTTTGCAGAAAGTTAACAGAAGAGGAGATGAGAACGTGAAGTATCGCAGATTAGGAAAATCGGGCCTGAAAGTCAGTGAGATTTCCTTAGGCAGCTGGCTGACCTATGGAAAGACTGTGGAAGATGATACTGCTGTCAAAACAATTCGCCGGGCGTACGAACTGGGGATTAATTCCTTTGACTCAGCCAATGTCTATGAACAGGGGCAGGGCGAAAAGGTTATGGCCAAGGCGCTCAGCGTTTTCCCCAGGGAATCCTATGTGATTACCACTAAGGCCTTTTGGCCCATGGGAGACGGTCCTAACGATCGGGGACTGTCGCGGAAGCATGTCTTTGAGCAGCTCCATGCCAGCCTAAAGAGGATGGAGCTGGATTATGTAGATATTTTCTACTGCCATCGCTATGATCCCGAGACTCCAGTGGAAGAGACCCTGCGGACAATTGATGACATGATCCGTCAAGGCAAGGTGCTCTATGCGGGAGTAAGCGAATGGTCTGCCGCACAGATTGAAGAAGCGATAGCTGTTGCCGACCGTTATCTCCTCGATCGCATCGTAGTCAACCAGCCGGTTTACAATATGCTGAACCGCTATATTGAGCCGGAGATTATTCCTGTCAGTGAAAAGTACGGAATTGGCCAGATCGTCTTTTCACCATTGGCCCAAGGCCTTTTGACGGGCAAGTATCGCGGCGGCAAGATCCCTGCAGGAACAAGGGCGTCCAATCCAGAGATCAATATGTGGATCAAAGATTTGATCAGTTCAGGTGTGATGGCCAAAGTGGATGCTTTGGAAGATCTTGCAGGCGAGTTGGGCATTGCCTTTGCGGAAATGGCTTTAGCCTGGATTTTGCGTCAGCCTAATGTGGCCAGTGCCTTGGTAGGAGCATCCCGCCCCGAGCAAATCGAGGCCAACGTCAAGGCAGTCGAAGTTGAGTTGAGTCCAGAAATCCTGGAGAAAATTGAAGAGATACTGGCCTAAAGCACACGGAAGAGGAGAGACAGGACTAAGTGTTCTGTCTCTTTTTCGCGCCTGGGCTTCTTGGTGTGAGAGATTACTGGATTATGCAGGAAACAAGCCTATGTTGTGGAACGGTAATAAAAGGAAATATCCTTTTGTATCCAGCAATTCACAACAGGAAAGGCCAGGCCTGTAGAGAAATCATCCTGGAAGGCAATCAGGGGGGTCAGGATATGAACGAACCAATCGTACCAGAACGGCTTCGCAAGGAGCAGAAAAAGCACAGACCATCCGGAGCCAATAAACAGTTAAGCCTTATTCTCTTTACTATTGTGGCCATTGGCCTTATTGCCTATGGAGCCTACTATTTTTTCATACCTAAACCAGAAAGCTTCACCCTCAATTTTTTCACCTATGCCTCCGTTGGAACTCAGAACTTTCTAGAAACCCTCTCGGTGCGGGGCACAATTACGCCTAAACGGACCGTGGTGATTGAACCAAAGATCGCCGGTACAATCGAAGAAATCTATGTCCAGGAAGGCCAGGATGTAGCGGAAGGTCAGCCGCTGTTGCGCCTCTACAGTGCGGATGCGGCAGCGGAGAGAAATGCTGCCGAAACCGAACTGGCAGAGGCCAGGACAAAGCTTGCCCAGTTAGGCATTGATCAAGAGCTGGAAATGGAAGCTGAGCGGGTCAAAGTCCTTGATGCACAGGAACAGCTGCGCCAGGCAGAAGCCGACTTGGAGCTTCAGAAGATACTCTACGGCTACGGCTCAATTCCCCGCATTGAGCTGGAGAAAGCAGAGCAAAATGTAGAGGCGGCCAAGCGCAGAATCGCGCAAAGTGAAAGGGAGCTCGAACTTCTAACCCGCAAACATGAGGCGGATCAGGCAGCCCTGGTCAAGGCAATTGCCATTGCAGAAGAGAAGCTTGCCAAAGCTCAGGAAAAGATTGACAGCTTTATTGTCACAGCGGGCTTTGCCGGCAGAATTCTTTCTCTAAAGATTCCGGCCAACCGCATGGTAACAGCCCACCAGGAACTCGGGGAACTGGCTGATTTGAGCAGCCAGGTTGTGGAGCTGCAGGTTGCCCCCGGGCAGACCGAACGCTTTGGCATCGGCACCCAGGTAGACATTGCTTTAGGACAAACACTGTATCAGGGTGAAGTCTCCTATATCGCCCCCCAGGCCAAGCAGGGCAGCGACGGACCAACGGTCCTGGTGAGAGTGGACTTTTTCGACGAGGTTTCTCACTTGCGTCCCAACAGCCAAGTCACAGCCAACATTCACCTGCAGCTGCATGAAAACAGCCTGTTTCTTCCCAGGGGAGCGTATTTGACCAGCGGTCAGCAGCTTTTTGTCTATGTGATTGATGGTGATAAGGCGCGCAAGCGCGACGTGCAGTTCGGCCTGCTGCAGGGGAACGATGTGCAGATTCTGCGGGGTCTGGAACTGGGGGAAAAGGTGATTATCAGCTCCTATGACGCCTTTCGCCACCTTGATGAGATCCAAATACTGCCCGAGGGGGGACATGAACTGTGATCAGGTTAGAAGGAATCGGCAAGGCATACTACATGGGCGATGTGGAAATCCGGGCCTTGGACAGAATCGACCTAAGCATCCAGAGGGGCGAGTTTTTGTCGATTATGGGACCCTCCGGTTCAGGCAAGTCTACTTTGCTGAATATCTTAGGGGTGTTGGACCAGCCAAGTTTCGGAACGTATTATTTAGAAGATGTGGATATCACCCGACTGAAGGACAGGGAGCTGGCCCAGATTCGCAACCGCCATTTCGGGTTCATCTTCCAGAGCTATAATCTCTTCCCGGAATTAACTGCCCTGGAAAATGTGATGGTGCCCCTGATGTACGCCGGGAAATCCAAGCGGGAAAGGCTGGAGAGGGCGGAAAATCTGCTGGCAGATGTAGGGATGGGCCACCGCCTCCGTCACCTGCCCACTCAGCTTTCCGGCGGTGAACAGCAGAGGGTGGCTATTGCCAGGGCGCTGGCCAATAATCCTACCCTGATCTTGGCCGATGAACCCACCGGCAACCTGGCCACTGATCAAGGGGCGGAAGTGATGGGCATTCTGCAAAGGCTGAATGAGCAGGGAACAACTATCGTGATTGTTACCCATGATCCAAACATAAGCGCTTATGGAAAACGCCTGGTTACGTTGCGGGACGGCTCCATTGTAGAAGACCAGGCGGTAAAGGGGATGGAAAAACATGCTTAACAGAGGAGCCAGGCTGCTGGTGGTAGCCCTTGCCTGTGTTCTTGTCACCAGTTTACCCGCCTCAGCCGGAGCCAAAGTACTAGAACTTACAGTTCAAGGGGCAATTGCCCTGGCACTGGAAAACAATCTGAGCTTCCAGATTGCCACCTTAGATTGGCAGCAGGCCAAGGCCAAGCTGGAGCGGGCTCAGATTGTGGGTGATGAAGAAATGCTGGCAGAAGCGGAGAAAGAGTGGGAAAAGGCTCAGGAAGTCTACGCAGAGCGGCGCAGGGAACTCAAGGATCTTGTGCGTACTGGCTACCAGCAGCTGTTAAAGAGCGAGGCTATGGTGGACAACGCGCGTTCAGCGAAGGAAAGGGCAGAAAGCCAGCTGGGTATCGATGAAAACAAGTACAAGGCAGGGCTGCTGTCCACCCTGGATATTGAACGCGCCCAAAACAGCCTCTATGATGCTGAACATCGCTATGAGCAGGCCCTGGTCGATTTAGAAACCCAGCGCATGCAGTTTAACAGTATGCTGGGTCTCCCCCGCGAACAGGAGGTAGTGCTCACGGAGCGGCTCCTGCTGGACTTCGTTCCCTTCACCTACAGCCTGGAGACTTGTTACGAACTCGCCCTGCAGCTTGATGCGGATGTTTTGGCAGCCAGGGAGAGACTGCAGAAAGCACGGGAAGCTGTGCAAATCGCCCAAAGCCCCTTTACGCCCCGGGTGGAGCTGGAACAGGCTTTAGTAGAGGAAGAAAAGGCCGAAATCGGCCTGCAGCAGGCGGAAGAAGCCCTGTATTTTAGAATACGCGGCGACTATTACGCATTGTTGGATCAGGTTCACAAACTGGAAATGACTGAACGCAGCATCAAGCTGGAGAGGCAGGCACTTTTGGCTGAAGAAAGCAAGTATGCCGCTGGTGTGCTGAGCAATGCCCAGATTGTTGCCCAGCAAGAAAAACTGGCCGGACTGGAAGAACAGTACAGTGCTGAGCTGTCAGCCTATGCACAGGCTCGGATTAAGCTGCTGCAGACTATCGGCAAGTACGAAGAATCGGGTGAGGATCATGAAGACTAGATCCTGCAAGATACTGACTGCAGCACTCCTAATAATTGCCTGTTGCGGATTTTTCCAGTCGGGCAGGGCTGCGGAGCCCAGAAAGATTACGCTGGCAGAAGCATTGGATCTGGCCTTTGAGCAGAACACCAGCCATGCCTTGTTTGTATGGGAACAGGAACTCCTCGAGAAAAGAGAGGAGCTGAGGAAACACCCCAGGATCACAGCGCAGGCAGAACCGGGAGGCGTTAGAAACGGAGAGTTTGCAGGGCCCGAGGGAAGCATCAGCCTGTCTATGCCGTTAGGCGGGCACTTTAGCCTGGAAGGCACGTTAAGAGTTGGCCTGGACGAGCAAAAAGTGAAGTTTTCCCCATCAGGCAGTCTGAACTTGGACTATGACTTTTTTGCGCTGCCTGAGACAGTTAAGAGCGAACTCTTGGCCGAGCAGAACAGGCAGGCGCAAAGCAACAGCCTGGTTCTTCAGACAGTGGATCTGCTTGTGCAGCTGAGGCAGCAGCTTGATTATAGAAAACAGGAAGAGGGAGCCCTTCGCCATTTAGAGGACTTGCTGGCAGCGGCAAGTCTCACCCCGAATTATGATGACTTGGAGCTGAGGCAGAAATTTAGGGCGCAAACAGAGGCCTTAGCCCGAACACAGGAAGAGCTTGAACAGCTGCAGCTTAGGCTCAGCGTTTTACTTGGCGAAGCGGAAGGTGTGCAGTATGATCCGGTCATCACAGTCGAGGACTTCAGGTTGGAGTTGAATGAGGACGAGCTTAAGGAAGAAGTGTTCGCCGCCAGCCCCCAGCTGCGTGAGGCTCAGGCACGTCTGGCCGCGGCCCGGCAGGAACTGGAACTGGAACGCAAATCCAGGGGCTGGGATCTCAAGGCCAGCGGAGGAGTGAATCTGAACCAAGCCGGTTTGGAACAGACCGGTTCAAAACCTTTGAACTGGCATATCGGCCTCACAGCTACAAAGACGCTCTATCCGCAGAGTATTGTGTTAGAAGAGCTGGAGTTGGCGGCTGCTCAGGCGGAGCATGCTTTAGAGACACAGGAGCGAGCCCTTCTGGCCGAACTGCGCTCAGTTATGCAAGGGGTGAGATCCGCCGCTGAAATGCTGCAGCTGAAGGGAGAGCATCTCGCTGAAGCCCGGGAAGATTTGGCGTTTCGCCAGAGGCAGTACGCAGCCGGCCTGGCAACTGAGCTTCAGGTTCAGGAAACCTTTTTGTCTGTGCAGAGGGCAGAGGATGATTACGCTCACAGCAAGTTGCTCTATGCCCAAAGTGTCCTTGCTCTCTGGAATCTGTGCGGCCGTGACTTAAGGACATTGGTCTTTGCTGTGATCAACTAGGAGGGGTTAGCTTTGGCACTGTGGGACCAGTTTAAGTGGTCGGTTCGGCATTCAAGAAGACAGCTTCTGGAATCCATGCTGGTGGTGATGGCCATCGCGCTTGGTGTCGGTGTCATCATCACTGTCCTGGCCATGCTTTTATCCGTCGGCGGACAGTTGCGCGGCAACGAACAGGCTGAATACTTTAGAACATTGGAGATTATGGGCAAGGCGGAATTCAGCCGGCGCGACGGAGCTCCCCTGGTCCGCTTGGGTTCTGAAACTGAAAGGGGCGGCTGGAGTGCCTCTCTTGAGGAACTGGCAGAGCTGCAAGAGCATTTGCCTGCCAATATGTACGTCTATGTAGAGAACCATTGGCTGGCAGAAACCCCTCTCCTGCCTGAAGAAGAAACCGATGAACAGTCTATGGCTGCCAGGTTTTACGGAGCTAACCGCATTTTTGTGACAGGCACACTGCCGGCTTATTTCGCTTTCAGCGGGGCTGCTCTGAAAAGCGGGAACTTCTTTGTAGATGACGACGTTAGAAATGGGAACCGTGTGCTCATTATACCCGAGAGCCTGGCTGAAGAGCTCTTCGGACAAGAGGATCCCTTGGGTAAGGCGGTTCCCCTGAGTGACTTTGGCAGTGAGGAAACCCTGGACTATACTGTGATCGGAGTGCTCGCCGCCCCTGACGAAAAGGAAGGGGCAATGGGCACCTACCAGGATCCCCGCCAGGCTTATGCCCCTGTCGCCGGCTCCCCATATGTTTCCTATGACCAGGGAGTAATGGAGTTTTACAATGTCTATGTCGGTCTTGAGGCCGGTGCAGATCTAGCCGCGGCAACGGAAAAGGTGGAAGGCGAGGCCCGCCTGATCTGGGGCGATCAGGTTGCAGTGCGGAGCGCTCTCCTTGAGTTTAGGGAATCGCAGAAGCAATTACAGCGCTACGCCTTGCTGATCGGAATTTTAGCCTCTGTCGGACTCGTTATCGCAGTAATCAATATCCTAAATTTAATGCTGGCCCGTGTCCTGAAGCGTACAAAGTCCATTGGTCTTTCCATGGCTCTGGGCAGTTCCAGGCAGATGGTTTTCCGGCAGTTCATGCTGGAGGCGTTCACTCTGGGGATGATCGGCTCGATTTTAGGCATCTTGCTGTCCTTCGCTTTAGTTGAAGTCTTGAAGAAGGCACTTGGCGCCTTTTTCGCCGCCAATATGCTGGGGACACGCGTGCTTCTCGGCTTTGGCCTGGGATTTGCAGTGAGCCTTCTCTTTGGGGTCTACCCAGCCTATCTTGGGTCCCGGACCAACCCGGTAGATGCGTTGCGCACTGACTGAAGGGAGTGACGGAGTTGGAAACCTTCAAGTTTACTGCACGAATCATGGCGAAAAGGCCGCTGCGCTCTCTTTTGACCATTCTCCAAATGGCGCTGGGAGTGTGGATTGTGGCTGTCATCCTGTCTTTGAACCTGCAAGCCACCGGTACAATGGATTCCTTGACAGAAACTCTGGGCAGCACTTTAGCGAAGATTACTGTTGCCCAGTATGAAGAGTTCGAGGGTGGAGGCATGATGGTCAGTAATCTCCGCTTCAGTGATTTGAAAAGACTGGAAGAAGGAAGTGAGTATATCGATTCCGCCTTTATTTTCCAAATTCAATGGGAGCGGGAAATAGTGGTGGACGGTACCGCCTACAGCGTAATCACCTCGGCCGAAGCTACGGAGGGGTATGCACAGGCAATGGGTCTGGAGATTGTGGAAGGTCAGTTCTTTACTGCAGCTGACCGAGGGCAAAAGAGCAACGTTGTCCTGGTTTCCGAAGTCATCGCTGAGCAGCTCTTTCCTAATCAGTCCGCACTGGGGAAATCAATTTATCTAGGCGGATACGGATACGCTAATGCGGAATACAAGGTAATTGGCGTCTACAAACTGCAGTCGCCCCTCTTGGAGTTTTTTATCTCCCAGGTACACATGATTTTTCCTCTGGGGGCGGCCCAGCCGGCCTGGCTGGCAGAGAGCGGCGAAGAAACTTTGTATCATGAAATCATCATCAAGGCTAAGCCCAATATGGTTTATGAAGCGGTGGAGGAAGCCCGGGTGCTGCTGGCTGATCGCTCCATTGATGAGATGGAGGTGCGGGGCGAGTACTTCCAGGAGTCTACTCGTTTTTTCCAGGAGCAAGTGCGCACAATTACGCTCTTTTTGGGCGCCTTTGCCTTTGTCGCCATCCTAATTAGCGCCATCGGCATACTCAGCATTATGCTGGTCAGCGTGGTGGAACGGACCAGGGAGATCGGTTTGAGAAAGGCCCTGGGCGCATCCAAGGGGGCCATTGTCAGGCAAATCCTCAACGAGTCCCTTGTCTTCTCTGTTCTGGGCGCTGCCTGCGGCCTGCTGGGGGCTTATTTTACAGCCCAGCCCCTGATTAATGTCTTGGTTCAGGAGATTACCTATCCGAGGCTGAACAATATTGGGGGACTGCATCCTGCAGCTGCTTTGATCTCTTTAGTCCTGGCAGCTGTGGTGGGGCAAATTTTTGGCTTTTATCCAGCGTTGCAGGCAGCCAAGCTGCCTCCTGTAGAAGCTTTACGGGACAGCTGAATCTGAAGGGGCGGGCAGGCTAACCTGCCCGTTTTTTCGCGTCAAAGACGATCTGATTCTGCAATTGTCGAATTGAATCAGAAAATGTAAGTACACGGGTGTTGAAACAAAGAATGATATAGTATAGAATTGTATTAGTGACCGGGCGGTCAGCGGGGGTGGGTGTTAAGAGCCGCCGGCTCGAGTATTTTAGTGAATGGGCGTTGATCAAGAGTGCGTAAATTAAACCCGCAGGAGATTTTCAAGTGTCTTTCAGACAACTCTAGATTACGCATAGTAAACAGCTTAATGATTGAGCCAATGTACGTTGAATTGTTGGCAGAAAGGCTAGGTTTGTCGAAGTCCACTGTCTGTTTCCATCTGAAAAAGCTTGAAGACGCTAAAATAGTTTCCTCGTGCAAAGAACAGTATTACAGCGTTTACAGCCTTAATGAAGATATCTTCCATCTTACCCTCGGAGACTTAGTCCAGGAAGGGTGCCGCGGCGATCACCTTCCGGCCCAGAGGGAAGACGAATATCGAGATCAGGTTGTTGCAGCCTGTTTCAAAGGGGGCAAGCTGCAATGCCTGCCTGTCCAGAAAATGAAAAGGCGCATTGTACTTGAGAAGATTGCAGAAAGCTTTGCCCAAGGCCGAACTTACACTGAGAAGGAAGTAAATCTCATTCTTGCCGACTTCCATGATGACTTCTGCAGGATCCGGAAGGATTTGGTGTGCTTTAACCTTCTGGAAGTAAAACGCGGCATTTATAAGAGGGTCTAGGCGCGGCAGGCTTAATAGATACTTTGACATGTAATATCAGGTAAATTATACTAATTTTACAACCAAACAGCTGTGCAAGCTTGGAAAGGGGCCCCTTGTGAAACAGCCACTGCTTTCTCTAGTCAACATCAACAAGTATTTCGGTGATTTTCATGTGTTAAAAGACATTTCTTTTGACATCGAACAGGGGGAGTTTCTTACGCTGCTGGGACCTTCCGGCTGCGGAAAAACGACGCTTCTGAGGTGCATTGCCGGCTTGGAGAGCATCCACTCCGGGGATATTTTGCTAAACGGCAGCTCCATTAAGGATATGGCGCCCAACAAGCGCAATGTAAACACCGTTTTTCAAAACTATGCTTTGTTTCCTCACTTGAATGTCTATGACAATATCGCCTACGGCCCGCGGGTGAAAAAGTCCATGACTGAAGCGGAGCTGAAGGAGAGGGCAGCAAATGTTTTGGAACTTGTGCAGATGCTTGGCTATGAGAAACGCATGCCCCACCAGCTGTCGGGGGGACAAAGGCAGAGAATTGCCATTGCCCGGGCGCTGATCAATGAACCTGCTATCCTGCTTTTGGATGAGCCCCTGGGGGCTTTGGATCTTAAGCTGAGGAAACACATGCAGACCGAACTGGCGCAGCTGCAGAAAAAGACCGGCACCACTTTTGTCTATGTCACCCATGACCAAGAAGAAGCCCTTAATATGTCCGACCGAATCGTGGTAATTGATCAAGGCGAAGTGCAGCAGCTGGGGAGCCCGAGGGACATCTACAATAATCCGGTTAATCTGTTTGTCACAACCTTTATTGGTGATCGCAATATGATGCGGGTCAGAGTCTTGGAGACTGAAGCAACCCACTCGCTGGTCCAGTTCGGAGAGAATGTTGTCAGCATCAGAAACTCAGGGCAGCATCAGTTAGAAGTAGGCCGGGAAGCGGTTCTGGCAGTCCATATGGACAAAATGCGCGTCTCATGCCATGAACAGCCCAACGCCCTTGTTGGTGAAGTATTGTCCGTCCACTATTCGGGGTCGCAGATTCGCATCAGAGTCAAAGTCGCTGACAGGCAGATTACGGTTGTTGAGTACCAAAAAATTGACTGCGAATGTGAGAAGGGCGATCAGGTTTATGTGACCTGGGAAGACCACGGAGCCATTTTGCTTCCTCCCGAAGACGGCTGGGCAGAAGGGGAGGTCTAGTATGCAGACGCTGAAGCGGAACATTCTAGCTGTGCCTATTTTGGTGTGGCTTGGACTTTTTGTGGGCATACCTTTGGTTTTTGTCTTTGTCTTGAGCTTTTTGTCCCGAGACTCTTTGGGCACAATCGTTTTTCAGTTCACCTGGGAAAACTGGCAAAGGGTATTCGATCCAATTTACCTGAGAGTCTTCCGCAACTCTTTGCTTCTGGCTTTCCTGACAGGCCTGGTGACCATCGTTGTCGGCTATCCGGTGGCATATATCACTTCTAATTTAGAGCCGAAAAAACGCGCTCTGTCGATTGGCCTGATTATGCTTCCGTTCTGGATTTCCAGCCTGCTCAGGACTTACGGCTGGATGATTCTGCTTGGCAATGCCGGGATCATTAATAATGTGCTGCGAGCATTGGGCATTATAGATAAACCCCTGCCCATGATGTACAAATTCGGCACAACCCTGGTGGGCACAGCCTATATGCTGATCCCCTTCGCCATAGTGGCTATTTTCAACTCAGTAGACAAACTTGACCGATCGCTCCTGGAAGCTTCCTATGATTTGGGGGCGAACAAACGCCAGACATTCTTTAACATTACGCTGCCTCTGACGCTGCCTGGTATCGCAGGGGGATTTACCCTAGTCTTTATCCCCGCCCTCGGTCTGTTTTATGTATCCGACCTCCTTGGCGGCGGCAACACTATCTTCTTGGGGAACATGATCAACACCCAGGTGACCAGGGGCAGAAACAGGCCGCTTGCGGCAGCCTTTTCTATTGCCATGATTGCTGTAGTGTTACTGGTTATTTCCATCTACGGAAGAATCGCGAAAGATGATGCGGAAGGATTATTCCTATGAGGATGAAAACTAGCAGATTTGGTGCTTTCTATCTGTCATTGTTCTTTGTAATTCTGTATCTGCCTGTGCTGGGCGTGATCCTGTACTCTTTCAACGCCAGCCCCTCAACGGCGCAATGGACAGGATTTACGCTGGATTGGTACCGGGTGCTGTTTGAAGATCGGGTTATCGCTGCATCCTTTCGCATCAGCATGGAAGTGGCCGTGATCACTTCGATCGTCTCGGCAATCATCGGCACTGCCAGCGCTGTCGTGGCTATGCGGGCGACGGCCGGGATGAAAAGGGCAATTCAAGGTGTGATGATTTTGCCTTTGCTGATCCCTGAGGTAGCTCTGGGAATCGCACTCCTTGTTTTCTTTAACTCTTTGAACCTGCCTTTTGGGCATTTCACCCTGGTTGCATCCCATTCCCTGTTTTGTGTACCCTATGTCTATATTATGGTACAGCTGAGGCTGAAAGAGATCGATCGCTCCATTCTGGAATCTGCCAGGGATTTAGGGGCTACAAGGTGGCAGGCCACCAAGACGATTATTCTGCCCCTGGTCATGCCTTCCATCGTTACCGCATCGCTCCTGGCACTGGCTATGTCTTTGGACGATGTGATAATCTCCACATATATGTCTGGGCCTAAAACGACAACGCTGCCCGTCCACATTTTCTCGATGATGCGTGTTGGGGTTACCCCCAAGGTTAATGCACTGTGCACTTTGATTCTAGTTGGTATGTTCTTTGTCGTTGGTTTGAGTCAGCTGTTCACCAAAAAGATTCATAAGGAGGATATGTAAATGAAAAACCAAAGATTCAGTCAGGTTGTTGGTATGCTTATGGTCGCTCTTTTAGCGGTGACCTTGGTCCTCTCCGCTGACCAGGGAGCAGCCGCCGCAGGTGAGATCAACCTCATGACCTGGGGCGGGGATTTTATCCCGAGGGCGATTATTAATGAGTTTGAAGCAGAAACAGGTATCAAAGTGAATTACAAGGAAGTAACTTCCAACGAAGATATGCAGTCTTTGCTCGAAGCCAATCCTAATCAGTATGATCTGGCAGTAGTGACAGACTACATGGTGGATATTCTCAGGCAGACGGGCATGCTGGCTGTCTTGGACAAAGATCAGCTCCCCAATTATGCCAATATCAATCCGGTTTATCACGGACCGTACTACGATCCCACCGATGAGTATTCCATCCCCTATGCAGTTTCGACATCTCTGCTGCTGGTCAATCCTGCAGGCGTTGAGGCCTTAGGTGCACAGCCGATCACGGGCTACAATGATCTGTGGCAAAAAGAACTGGCTAACAATGTGGTTGTCGTTGACTGGTCGGTAGAGATTATGGGAATTGCCCTCAAAGCACTGGGCTATGAGTACAACGAGACAGATCCGGTGAAGGTTGCCGAAGCAAGGGAAAAGCTCTTTGCCCTGAAGCCTAACATTGTGCGGTTTGAAACCAACACGCCGGAAGACTCTCTGGTTAACGGCGAGGCAGTGGCCGGATTCATGTATTCCAACCAGGCAGTTAAGGGAGTCCAGGCCCGTCCGGATCTTGAACCGGTGTTCCCAGTTGAAGGCATGCCTATTTTCATTGACTGCTGGGTAATGTCCAAAGAGGCTCCCAACAAGGAAGGCGCCTATCAGTTCCTGAACTTTATCATGCGGCCGGAGATTGCTGCCAGAATCGCTGATTTGACTAAGTTCACCAGCCCCAACAAAGCGGCAGAAGAGTATTTGCCGGAAGATTTCAGGAACAATCCCATGCTCAATCTGTCTGACGAAGTTCTTGAAAACACCAGTTTCTACATTGCTGTAGACAAAGTATTGGATGAGTATGAGCACATTTACTTGGAGTTCAAGCTCAGATAAGACGGAGAATCGAACAGCCTCCCGCCTGACGGCGGGAGGCTGCTTTTTTTGCATTGGTTACGTACCTGAAACGAACAGTTCGCTAATGAGCAGAGAAGGGGTCTGAATAAAGCCGTTTAGTGACCCTCCTGCAGCGTACTCACTGCCTACGGCAGAAAGCCCGTTCAGCATCTCATAAAAGTTCCCGGCGATTGTAATTTGGTTGACCGGCCTGTGAACTGCGCCGTTTTCAATGAGGTATCCCTTGGCAATCAGGGAAAAATCGCCTGACACTGGGTTGGCTCCGGCGAAGATGCCGTCGCAATCCGTGATCAACAATCCGCTGCCCATGGCTTGGATCAGTTCAGCGTCTGTGTGCTCGCCGGCGGGGACACAGAGATTTGTGGCACTGATGGCTGGCGCTTCCCTGTAGAGGCTCTTAAATCCGTTGCCCGTCGGCTGCACCTGGAAGGTGCGGGCTGTCTCCAGATTATGCAGGAAGGTAGTGAGCCTGCCCTGATCGATAATGGACTTAGCCTGGGTTGGCGTACCTTCATCGTCGAAGTTTCTGGTTACAATGCCTTCCGACAAGTTCGGATCTTCAACCAAGCTGAACAAAGAAGAAGTGATTGTTTCGCCAACCCTTCCCTCCAGAACGCTCATTTTCTTTTGCACCCGATCCGCAAACAATCCGGGCAGAAAAGCCAGAATCAAGTCGCAGACCAGTCTGTTGTTCAGCAACACTTGATAAGGCCCGGTTTTGACAGGCGAAGCCATGAGCTGGCTGACAACCTTGGCGGCGCCCTGTTCAGCTAAGGAAAGAAGGTGTTTCTGACCGACCGCCTTTCCCAGCCGAGTTTCGTAAGTGCTTTGCACAGCTGTGCCGTCACGCGCTACCAGCGACATTACTGCCTGCTCATACTGGACACAGTCTTCGAGGGCGTCGCCTTCGCCGTTAAGCAGAAGCACCTTTTCCCGGCGGGTTGTGTGGGAAGCTGAGCCAACATTGTCAATGCGCCTGTCAGAGTCATAGGCTTTTTGCTCTGCTTCCCTGAGCCGCTCCGCGACAAGTTCTGCGCTGGGAAACTCAGGTGCAGTGTCTTCTACTGGAGGCCTTGCCGCAGAGTAGGTCCGGGGCAGAAAGGGTTCCTTGTTGTATTTTGCTGTCTGGCGAATAATCCCAAGGTGTTCGCTGATGCGTGAGGCATCTGTGCTGAGGTTTTCCAAGAAAGTCGATCCTTTGCAGCCCTCAAACTCCCCTTCCACATAAACCAGGGTCTCCTGGGAAATGTTGAGGCGTTCCACTTCCTGCTTGTAGACTTGGACAGTTTGTCCCCAGCATTCTTTGATATAGAACTCCAGGCGGGTGATACCCGCACCTTTGGCCTCTTTGCTGAAGGTATCGATAAATCTCTGCAGCATCACTCCGCACCTCCCACAGTCATGGCAGCCACCCGAACGGTGGGCTGGCCCGCGCCGATAAAGAGCGCTCCTGATCCGGCATAGCAATACCCTTGGCGAATTTCCAGGTTGTCGCCAACCATGTCGACCTGCTTCAGGATGTTGCCGCCGTTGCCGATCAGGGTCGCGCCCCGGACAGGCTTCGTAAGCTTTCCGCCTTCAATGAGATAGGCTTCACTTACGTTGAAGTTAAAGTCCCCTGTAGCCGGGTTCACTGACCCGCCATTGATGTACTTCACAAACAGGCCCCGCTCTGTGCTGGCGATGATCTCTTCTTTGCTGTGCGGCCCGTTGGCAATATAGGTATTGGTCATGCGTGACGTTGGTGCGAAGCGGTATGACTGGCGTCGGGCAGAACCGGTAGGTTCCATCCCAAGACGCCGCCCGTTCAGTTTGTCGATGAGATATCCTTTCAGGATGCCATTTTCAATTAAGATGTTCTTTTGGGTGGGCTGCCCTTCATCGTCGACAGAAAGAGAACCCCATTCGCCCCTGATCGTCCCGTCATCGATGAGGGTGACCAGCGGCGAAGCAATCTGCTGGCCCAGTTTGCCTGAGAACTCCGAGGTTCCTTTGGCAACTGACGAGGCTTCCAGGCTGTGGCCGCAAGCTTCGTGGAACAGCAGACCTCCAAAACCGTTATCAACTACGACACTCATTTGTCCGCCGGGGCATCTGTCGGCATTCAGCATGGTAACCGCTGTTCGGGCGGCTTCCCTGGCGTACCACTCGATGTCTAAAGTGTCGTAGTACTCAAAGCCCTGCATAGCCCCGGGGCCAAAGTATCCGTTTTGCAGCCCTTTTTCATTCTGGGCATAGGCATTAATCAAAACCCGAGTCTTGACCCGGGAGTCTTCCGCGTAAACGCCTTCCGAGTTGGCGATGAGTACCTGCTGTTCCAGGTCGAGGTAGCGCACTGATACCTGAACAATCTCGGGGGCGTAGGCCATTCCGGCTGCAGTTGCCCGGCGGATGACCTCCATGCGCCGATCGTAGGAGACTGTATGGGGCATGACCTTAACGGGATGGTCATCGCCGTAGACAGTCAGATCCCTGAGGGGGACTTTCGTACCCTGGGGACCTTTCAGGCTTTGAGCCATTTTTCTCATCAGCCGGATCAGGTTTTCCTCTGCGTCATCTGTGGTATAGGCATAGCGGGAGTTGAGGCCGGAGAAAATCCTCAGGCCCACACCCTGTTCACGTCCGCAGGAACTGCTTTCCACCCTGTCATGCAGGGCAGTGATATTGTTGTGCCTAGTGTCTTCCTGATAGACTTCTACAAAGTCACTGCCGAGTTCCAGTCCGAGGTCGATGATCCTGTCGATTGTCTGCCTGCTGAGCACTAGTTTGCCACCTCCGCATCTCTTTCGGCCAATTCCCTCCACAGGTGGCACGCTACATAGCGGCCGGTTTCCGCTTCTTCAAGGACCGGAACTTTGGCGGCGCAGATGTCTGCAGCATAGGGGCAGCGCGTCCTGAACTTACACCCCGAAGGCGGATTCATCGCGCTGGGGACTTCTCCAGGCAGCTTGATGCGTTCCCTGGTCTTTTCGTGTTCGGGATCTGCCGTAGGAATCGCAGAGAGCAGGGCAGTGGTGTATGGGTGGAGGGGTCTGGCAAACATGGCTGGACTTGGAGCCAGCTCCACCAGGCTGCCCAGGTACATCACGCCAATCCGGTCAGAAATGTGCCTGACCATGGACAGGTCGTGGGAAATGAACAGATAGGTTAGATCTCTTTCCTTCTGCAGCTTGATCAAAAGATTGACAATTTGGGCCTGAATGGATACATCCAGGGCAGAGATTGGTTCGTCGCAGACGATAAAGTCCGGATCTACTGCTAAAGCCCGGGCAATTCCGACGCGCTGGCGCTGTCCGCCCGAGAGTTCATGGGCAAAACGATTGGCAAACTCCTCTGTAAGGCCTACCGCAGCCAAAAGTTCAGTCACTTTGTCATGCTTTTGCCTGCTGGAATAGTCAAAATGCACATCAATGCCTTCGCCCACAATCTCAGCAATGGTCATGCGGGGGTCCAGAGACGAATAGGGATCCTGAAAGATTATCTGTGCACTTTTCTTGAAGGCCTTGAGCTCCCTGCGGGACATCTTGCCTGTAACGTCTTTCCCGTCATAGATCACCTGGCCCGATGTGGCGGGATACAGCTTGAGGATGGTTCGCCCGCAGGTGGTCTTGCCGCAGCCCGATTCGCCGACTAAGCCCAGTGTTTCACCGCGGGGGATGTAAAAGGATACGTCATCTACTGCCTTGACAACGGTCCGGCGGCCGTAAAAGTACTTCGAGAGATTCTTGACTTCTAAAAGGTTAGTTGCTTCCGACTTGTTTTGCACTTGGCGAACCTCCCCTCCGATAAAACGGCTCTACTTTTGGTGCATAGGGATGCTGCAGCCAGCATGAAACCCTATGGGAGTCACTTAACTCGGTTTCTTCCGGCATCTCTTTCCTGCAGACTTTCATAGCGTATTCACAGCGGGCTGCGAATGGACAGTGGTCAAGGGGCAGGATCAAGTCAGGAGGGGTGCCTTGGAGGGAGTACAGCTCCTGTTTGGCACCCTCTGCCAGGTCGGGCACGGAGCTGAGCAGCGCCCAGGTATAGGGGTGCTGAGGATTGTAAA
>JAAYSR010000080.1 GCA_012518325.1 Bacillota bacterium | reverse complement strand
CAGACGGCAAGATCACCGAAATCGCAGTTGTGGAGCACAACGACACGCCCTTTATCGCGGAGAATGCTGTCAAACAGCTTCCCCCGGCGATCATTGAGGCGCAAGGTCCAGTGGATGTTGTGAGCAATGCTACTGTAACGAGCAAAGCAATCCTGTCTGCAGTAGAGGCTGCAGTAACTAAGCAGGACTAGACTTATTAAGACAAGGGGTCTCCTTTCAGGGAGGCCCCTTTTTTGATAGTTTTCCGAGCATTGGTCATACTAGGTGAAAAGCAAGAGGAGCTGTGGCCTATGCCGAGTTTAATGGAAATGCGTCTGGTGGGACAAACCTGCAGTGCCTATGAAGCCCAGGCAGAAGATGTGGAACGAAGCTGTGACAGCTGTCAGCATTGGAAAGGCGAAGAAGAGATGTGTGAGCTCGATATTTTCTGGGACCAGCTCACAAGTCTGGATCAAACATAGTGTCTCACTCTCGGTAGATCCTTGGTCAATTGCCTCATTTGGCCAAGGATTTTCTATTGTAGAAAATACGACGCAAAAAGTGTATGATACTAAGTGGAAGACTAATAGAGGTGAATAACTATGGCACAAATCGGTTTGTTTGATATTGTGGGCCCCATCATGGTAGGCCCGTCCAGTTCACATACGGCAGGAGCAGTGCGTTTGGGGCTGGCTGCCAGGAAGATTCTTGGCAAAGACGTTGAAAAAGCTAAGATCACCCTCCACGGTTCCTTTGCTGCCACTTACTGGGGACATCGCACAAATGTGGCGCTGATTGCAGGTTTGCTGGGCATGGCCATGGATGACGAGCGCATTCCCCATGCGTTTGAGGTGGCCAAGGAAGCTGGTTTGGAGTATGCTTTCGAGTTCGAAGATCTGGGAGATGTGCATCCCAACTCTGCCCGAATTGAGGTGGAGGGATCCGGGGACAAGCTTGTCATGGCAGGAGCGTCAATCGGCGGCGGCAGGATCAACATTTTCGATGTCAGTGGCTATGAAGTGGGAGTAGACGGCACCTACACCACGCTCTTGACCAGGCATCGCGATGAACCGGGCGTGATTGCCGAAATCACCAAAGTCCTTGCCATACACGGCATTAATATTGCTTTCTTAAACGTAAGCCGCAAGACCCGGGGCTCCGATGCCCTCTTGCTGGCTGAAACAGACGATGACATTCCTCAGTTGGCTATCCAGCATGTGATGAGGGTTCCCGGGGTTTTGACGGTCAGAACACTACCGCGGTTATAGGAGGATGTTTGTGGATATAAACAGTGCGAGTCAATTATTGGAACTTATGAAAGAGCGCGATCAGACTTTCCCGCAGGTTGTAGCGGAATACGAGGCCTTTCGCAGCAACACATCCTGCGAAGCTGTGCGGGAGCAGATGCGTGAAACCCTCAAGGTGATGCGTGCTTCTGTAGAAAACGGCATTTTGGATCGGGGTGAGAGGACCCATATTATTACCGGCTATGGGCACATCTTTAATCAGGCTATTGAAGAGGACAGGGTGTTAGGCGGTTCACTGCTGCGGAATGTGGTTCTCTATGCTTTGGCTGTGGGCCAGCATAACGCAGGTTTAGGCAGAATTGTGGCCTGCCCTACGGCTGGAGCCTGCGGTGTTGTACCGGGTGCAATGCTTGCTGTCGCGGATGAACTGGGCAGCAGCGAGGAAGAATTGATCGAAGCGCTGTTGGTTATGGGCGGCGTCGGCATTGTATCTGCAGCCCAGGGACCCATTAGTGGTGCCGAGGGAGGCTGCCAAAGTGAATGCGGCGTAGCTTCTTCCATGGCGGCAGGCGCCATCGTCTATTTAATGGGAGGTTCAGGAGAGCAGGTGTTTGCAGCGGCTTCTCTGGCACTCCAGAGCCATCTGGGCCTGGTCTGCGATCCCCTGGCTTCCCTCGTGGAAGTGCCTTGTGTCACCCGCAATGCCACTTCAGCCACTACTGCAGTTGCAGCAGCTAATATGGCCATGGCCGGGATTCCCGCTGTGATTCCCTATGATGAGTGCGTGGCGGCCATGAAGCAGATTGGCAAGTCTATGCCGGAAAGTCTGCGTGAAACCTCCAAGGGAGGATTGGCTTCCAGCCCCACCGGCAGGAGAATATACGACGAGCTGCGCCGAAAGCACAGCCAATAGAAAAACGACTTAGCGCTTTAAAACGCTAAGTCGTTATCGAACAAAAATGGCGGAACCGACGAGACTCGAACTCGCGATCTTCGGCGTGACAGGCCGACGTGTTAACCAACTACACCACGGCTCCGTGTAATACAATTATAAAGGTATTTCCCGATATTTGCAAGGGCTTTTTCTAACGCGGTTCCAAGAGGAGGATGCGAATGCGTCGCAGAGGAGTTATCATTGAAAAGACAGATAAGGAAGTGCTGATCGAGATTCAGGATCCAGCCCGGACCTGCGGCGGCTGCAAGGGATGCATCAGGCTGACGCCTGATCGGCCGCCGGAAGACTATATCATCAGTGTGCCCAACAGTGGCGTTCAGTATGAAGTTGGCGATGAGGTCATTGTCGACGGAGAGATGCGTCCCCTGATCAAGGCTGTCGGAGTGTTGTACGGCATACCCTTTGTTTCGCTCTTTATCGGATATATTGTTACCCGGTTAATTGCAGGCAGCGATCCCCTGGCAGGCCTCGGTGCGGTAGCGGGACTGCTCCTGGGAGCTGTAACTGCCAGAACTTTGGTTCGCCGCTTTATGAATGGGGAACCTGACTTTCGCATAGTGGCCAGAGCCTGCTCATAGGAGGAATTGCCATGTCATTGGTTGCAGCACAGATAACCAAGAGATTTCGGGATGTTACAGCAGTTGATGATCTGAGCTTTACTGTGCACAGGGGCTCTCTCTTTGGTTTTCTGGGCCCCAATGGTGCCGGAAAGACGACGACGATGCGGGTGGTGCTGAATATCATCAGGCCTGACGAGGGCCAGGTGACCTGGAACGGCACGCCGATTAACCGCCTTGGGCGTGGTTTTTTCGGCTACCTGCCGGAAGAGCGGGGGCTTTACCCCAAGATGCGCGTTGCCGAACACTTGGAGTTTTTGGGGCGCATTCATGGGCTGGACAAAAGGAAAGCCCGCATCGAAACCGAGCGCTGGATAGAGCGTTTCGAGTTAGGCGATTTGCGCCAGAAACGGATTGAGGAACTGTCCAAAGGCAACCAGCAGAAGGTACAAACCATTGGGACGATGCTCCATGATCCGGAACTGCTCATTCTTGATGAACCCTTCAGCGGCCTTGATCCTGTCAATACCGCCTTGCTCAAAGAGGTGCTGGTGGAGGCCCATCAGCGGGGAAAAACGATCATTTTTTCCAGCCACCGGATGGACCAGGTGGAGGAAATCTGTGAGGACATTGCTTTGATAGATCACGGACGCCTTGTTCTGCATGGCAATCTAAGACAGATCAAGAGATCAATGGGCAGGCAGATCCTGAGAATTTCCCTGGAAGGAGATCAGGGATTTTGGGCTAAGCTTCCCGGCTTGGAACTTCTTTCCTCCCGCGCTGATTACCAGGAATTTCGCCTGGGCGAGAGGGTGGATCCCAATCATGTATTAAGGGAAGCGATGCGGGCAGGGCAAGTGATCCACTTCGAACTGGTTGAACCATCCCTCGATCAGATTTTTGTAGAGAAGGTAGGTGGTCAGCGGTGAGTTTGATTCCTGTCCTGGTAAAGCGTGAGTTTACCTCCCGGGTCAAGGGACCCGCTTACATTATCACAACCATCTTAGGCGTTGTGGTTTTTATTGCCTTGTCCTTTCTCCCTCCCTTGATGGAGCGGATTTCGCAAAGCCTGCTTCCTGCCGAGATTGAACTTGTGGTTTTCGAGCAGCCGGGAGAGCCCAGCATTCTTCCCTATTTGCAGCAGGCAGGCGATGAAAGGGAAGGTTTTTCTGTGTACGCCGACCCCGACCTAAGCGAGAGTGATGCCTACCGAATGGTGCTTGAGCAGGGGTTGTCCGGCCTTCTGCTGGTAGACGGCCCGCTTTATACCCTAGTGACGCCTGATGCGAGCAATATCATGGTAAACGATGAGGTCGAAAACATCCTCAATTTGGCTGTAAGCCGCCGGAATGCAGTGCGTCTGGGACTTTCTGACGAAGATATGGCCAGCCTGTTCAGGCCTGTGGACCTTAGGGTCCGGGAGATCTCCCCCCTCGGTGAAGACGGAGAGGAGCTGGACAGTGCTGCCCACACCCAATCGATGGTGCTGGCTTATTTTCTGCTGTTTATGATCTATATGGCGCTAATCATGTACGGCAACATGGTCGCTTCCGGTGTGGCCGAGGAGAAGAGCTCGCGGATTATGGAAGTGATGGTTTCCACCGTTAGACCTGTGGAACTGATGCTGGGCAAGATCATCGGCGTCGGTTCTTTGGGACTTCTGCAGTATTTTATCTGGATTGGCACAGGCCTTGTGATGAACTCCATGGGCCGGGCAGGCGCCATAGCGGCCCTCCTTGGCTCCAGCGGGCAGCTAAGTTCCATTCCTTTGGATATTGTCATGTGGTTTGGACTTTATTTTATCCTTGGGTATTTCTTTTATGCTTCCATCTTTGCAGCAGCAGGGGCGCTGGTGTCCCGGGTGGAGGAGGTCAGCCAGGTTGTAAGCATAATTATGATGCTGATTATTGTGGGCTTTTTTGCTGCCTATATTTCTTTCCTGAACCCCAACAGCACTCTGGCAGTGGTAACATCCCTGGTCCCGTTCACCGCACCCATGGTGATGTTTGCCCGAATCGTGCTGGGCAGCCCTGGGCTCATCGAAGTGATCGCTTCGGTTTTGATCATGCTGGTTTCGGTGTTCCTTGGGGCTTGGTTTTCGGGCAAAATCTACAGTATCGGAATCCTGCTGTATGGCAAGCGTCCGACTTTGCGTCAAGTGATCAGGCTGGTCCGTAACTAAGCAAATCAGGAAGGGGATGGCTATGCGTATCAGCTTCAATCTGGCCGCTGATAAACTCAAACTTCCTGCCGGTGCTAGTCTGCAGGATCTGATCAGGCTGCTGTCCGTTCAGGGTGCTTTGCGGGGCGCGGTGAGACGCATCAGTCCTTCTTCTGTGTTTATCGCGATCCAACTGGAAGGCAGGCAGACTGAGGTGGAAATTCCCCTGCAAGGGCAGGCGTTAACGCCGGGGCAGGCGGTAGAAATCAGCCTGGAGGATGAAGAGCGTATTGTACTTAAGGTGCTGACCCCTGCAGGGCAGGGTGTGGAGCTGGATAAGCCTAAACCAATAGAACAGGTGCTGACCGAACTGAATATACCGCCAACGGAGGAGGCGGTCCTTACAGCCAGGGGTCTGGCAGAGAGGGGATTTCCTGTTCAGGAGCCCTTGGTCTGGTCGATCCTGCCCTGGGCTGAAGCAGGCTGGCTGGAGGAAGCTCTCTTGGCTTTAGAGGCTAAGTTCCCGCTGAAACTGGAAGTCTTAACGATGATCCGGCAGTTGAGGAGTGGCAATGTCAGGGATCCGGTTTTACAGGATGCTCGGGAAAACATCCCCCCCGATCTTCACGTG
>JAAYSR010000006.1 GCA_012518325.1 Bacillota bacterium | reverse complement strand
TGTTGTACGATGATTTGCTCCAGAAGTACCTGGAACTTGCTGCCCTTTGGGCAGCGCGCTGTGGAAGGGGGCACTCCCTCCAGGTGGCAGAAGATCCTTAAGTTTTATTCCAAATTATTTGACAAATCAGATCAAGTGTCGTATAATTCAGGTAACTAACAAAGATCTCCGTGGCTAATCCAACCCATCGCTGAAAACTGCAAAGGCGGAGGGGGGATGAAAAGTATACGCCGACACCTGGGCAGCGGCAGGAGATCCCCAGGTGGGAGAAGCTGCAGTGCAAATGGACAAGGACGAACATAGGGACCTGGCCTCAAGAACATGACAAGGATAGACCCTCAAGAGGCAGCGTCCCGGGACAAGGCAGGCGGGGGAGCTCTGGACAGGGCTCTCCCGTTTTTCCCATGGAGCAGGCAGGGTTTGCGGCATAAATAAGAGAAAAGAATACAAATCAGGCTCGATTTGAAAGCGAAGAGGGGAGATGATGCTGTGCAGCAGGTAGTACTTGGCAATGAGGTTCCTTCCGCCTCCATTGCACTTGGCTGCATGCGCATGGCCGGGCTGGAGCTGCAGCAGGCTGAGCGCATGATCCACACTGCATTGGAAGAGGGGATAGACCTCTTTGACCATGCGGACATCTACGGCGGGGGCAGGTCAGAGTCGGTTTTCGGCGAGGTGCTGAAACAGAATCCCGGACTGAGGGATAAAATGCTGATTCAAGGCAAGTGCGGGATTCGCAAGGGGTTTTATGACGCTTCCGCGGAGCACATCCTGGCCTCTGTTGATCAAAGCCTGCAGCGCCTAGGGGTGGAAACCCTGGATATTCTACTGCTGCACAGGCCGGACGCGCTGTTTGAACCGGAGGAGATCGCGGAGGCCTTTCGCACTTTGCACCAGGCAGGGAAGGTACGTTACTTCGGAGTGAGCAACTTCAATTCAGGGCAGATCCAGCTGCTGAAGAAGTTCGTGGATCAGAGGCTCATTGTCAATCAGCTGCAGTTTTCCCTGGTCCACACCGCCTTGATTGACAGCGGAATGAACGTCAACATCAGGTACGATCACGGCAGGGACTATACCGGGCATACCCTTGAGTATTGCCGCTTGCAGGAGATAACGATCCAGGCCTGGTCGCCGTTTCAATACGGCATGATTGAAGGCGTCTTTCTGGAGAATCCGAAGTATGAGAAGCTGAATCGGCAAATCCGGCTTCTGGCAGAGCAAAAGGGAGTTTCCGACTCTGCTGTCGCTGTAGCTTGGATTATACGCCATCCGGCCAGGATGCAGACGATTGTAGGGACTATGAATGAGGAGCGGCTGCGTTCCATCTGTGCCGCGGCGAAGGTTTCCCTGACGAGGCAGGAATGGTACAGCCTGTACCTGGCCGCGGGCAATCCCCTTCCGTAACTAAACAACAGCAGTAAGAGGTGACCTATGTGTATTGAGCAGGCGAAGTACGAGAATTATATCGCCATTTTGCAGGAAGAGCTGGTGCCGGCGGTGGGCTGTACAGAACCGGCCTGCCTCGCTTTGGCCGGCGCTAAGCTGCGGGAAGTTTTAGGGGCGGTTCCGGACAAGATTGCAGTGGGCATGAGCGGCAATCTGATTAAGAACACCAAGTCGGTGACAATCCCCCATTCCAAGGGAATGAAAGGAATCGAAGCCGCCTTGTGGCTGGGCATCCACGGCGGCGATGCCGGGCGGGGGCTGGCTGTGCTGAGTTCTGTGACCGATGCAGACCTGGACAAGGTGAAGGAGAGCCTGGCTGATCCTGCCCGGTGCCAAGTCGAACTGTTGGCGGACACTCCTGCCAAGCTCCATCTGATCCTGGAAGGAACGGCAGGTCAGAAGAGTGCTTCAGTCGAGATTCTGCATGCCCACACCAACTTCGTGCGGATCACAAGAGACGGCCGGACACTTCTGGATACAGGCGCCAGCCCGGCTGATGAAGAAAAGCTGACCGACCGCTCCCTCCTCAATGTCAGGGATATTCTGGCCTTCGCAGACTCCGTCAGACTCGAGGATGTGGAGCCAATACTCAGGCCGCAGATTGAGCATAACCTGGCAATCGCAGAAAGGGGCCTGCAGGGTGACTACGGCGCCAATGTCGGCAGAGTCCTGCTGGAGAGCTTTGGCGACTCTGTCAGCAATCGGGCCAAGGCAACCGCGGCGGCAGCTTCCGATGCCCGCATGGACGGATGCCAGCTGCCGGTTGTGATTAATTCCGGCAGCGGAAACCAGGGTATAGCGGCTTCGATTCCTGTGATTGTCTACGCCAGGCATTACGAGCTGCCCGACGAGGAGCTGTTGAGGGCCCTTTGTGTCAGCAACCTGACTGCCATTCACCAGAAGACCCGGATCGGCCGCCTGTCGGCCTATTGCGGCGCTGTCAGCGCAGCCTGCGGCGCCGGCGCTGCCATCACCTACCTCCTCGGCGGGGACTACGAAGATGTCAGCGATACCATCACCAATACCCTGGCCAATGTCTCCGGCATACTCTGCGACGGAGCCAAAGCTTCCTGCGCGGCGAAAATCGCTTCATCTGTGGATGCGGCAATCATGGGACTGACTATGGCCTTTCGCCGGCTTAAGTTCTTGGACGGGGACGGCATCGTCCAGTCGAATGTGGAAGAGACTATGGCTGTAATCGGCAATATTGCCTCCGAAGGCATGAAAAAGACGGATG
>JAAYSR010000079.1 GCA_012518325.1 Bacillota bacterium | reverse complement strand
CGGCGCACAAGGCAGTCCCGCAACAACCTGGCGGTTATTGCCGCCATCAACTCCTTGAGCAGGGACTTTTCCGAAGGCCAAGTGACAGCCCAGGAGGTCAAGGGCCGCTTGGCGGTCCTGGCCGGAGCAGGAAATCCGGAAAGCCTGAAAAGGCAGCTTATGGGTGGCGGGGGCGCCATGGCTTTTACCCTGATCTTTGGAGGCAGCTGGTTTGAAGCAGGGGTGGCCGGTGTGATCGGCGCCCTGGTGCTGACGGCTGTGTCTTTCCTGGAGCGCTATCCGGTTCCTAAAGTGCTGCAGTCGGCCATCGGCGGCATGATTGCTGCAGCCGCAGCCCTGGGGCTGGCTGAGGTTCTGCCCATTCATCCTGATCTGACCACATTGGGCGCGGTGATGGTGATGACTCCCGGCGTGGCCATGACTACGGCCATCCGTGACCTGTTAAGCGGCGAGCTGCTGTCGGGACTGAGCAGGGCCGCAGAAGCCCTGGTGGTGTCGGTTGCCATTGCCACAGGCGTGGCCGTTGTGATAAGCTTGGGGGGGCGGTAGAATGCTGATCCAGGCTTTAATCGGCTTTATAGGAGCGATAACCTTTGCCTATATTTACCGGGTTCCAGCCAGCCAGAGTATTTACGCAGGACTGGTGGGGGCTGTGGGTTACAGTGTCTTCCTGCTGACGCCCCAGTCCTGGGGTGATATCGGAACCGTCTTTATGGGTGCCACTGCCGCGGCTATCTGCAGCGAGATTCTGGCCCGCAGGCGCCGGCAGCCGGTTCTGCTCTTTCTTATCCCTGGAGTGATTCCCCTGGTCCCCGGGGGTCAGGCCTACTTGACGATGTTAAGCTTCTTGCAGAAAGAATATGCAGAAGCATTTGCTTCACTTGTTTCAACGCTGCTGGCGGCTGGAGCAGTAGCTGCAGGAATTATCCTGGCCAGTTCGATCTTTCGGATTTATTCCAGCGCCAAGCATGGGAGGAGGTAATTCTGTGGAAAAAGGACAAATTAGAGTAACTGTCGGTGAACGTGAGCTGCAGGTGCCCGCAGGCACCCTGGTGGGGGAAATCGCCCGGCGGGTCCCGGAGTCGGAGGGGACTGTAGTAGCCAGGGTAAACAATGATATTATGGGGTTCCAGTTTCCCCTGACAGAGGACTGCTGGATCGAGTTTCTGCGGACCGACTCTGAGGACGGGATGCGGGCCTACCGGGCCGGTTTGGTCTTTTTATTTGTACGCGCGGCAATTGAGGTTCTGCCCGGCTGCACGGTGCACATCAAGCATTCCTTAAATAACGGCCTTTACGGTGAGATAGACTATACTCACCCGGTGATTGAAAAGGATATCCGGGCCATTGAAGAACGCATGCATGCCTTGGTGGAGGAGGACGTTCCCTTCGAACGCAGGGTTGTGCCGAAGGATGCGGCACGCCAAGTCTACCAGGAACAGGGCTTCGAAGATAAGCTGCAGCTCCTGGAGCAGAACGGCAGTGATGAAGTGGTCCTCTACAGCTTCGGCTGGTTCCATGATTCCCTGAGGTCCATTCTGGTGCCAAGCAGCGGCTATTTAAAGCACTTTAAGCTCCGCTACTATCTGCCCGGTTTCATTTTGGAATATCCCCGCAGGTCCCATCCAACCCAGATTAAGGACTATGTGGAGCAGGGCAAGCTTTTTAACCAGTTTTTCAAGGCAGAGCGCTGGCAGGATAACCTTGGCATTCCCACAGTTCCAGCCCTGAACGAGAGAATTCGCCAGGGCTATTTCGGCGATCTGGTGCGCATTTCAGAGGCCTACCATGAAAACCAGATTCGCGACATTGCCCGGCAGATCTCCCGGGAGCGGGACCGGCTGCGCATCATCCTGATCGCAGGTCCCTCCAGTTCAGGCAAGACCACCTTCGCCCAGCGCCTGACGGTGCAGCTTAGGGTGGAAGGTTTATGGCCTGTGGCCATAGGTTTGGATGACTATTTTGTCGATCGCCATCTGACGCCTTTAGACGAAGAGGGAAATGCTGATTTTGAGGCCCTTGAGGCCATTGACATCGATCTCTTTAACGAGCATCTGACCAAGCTGATCCAGGGGGAAGAGGTGCAGCTCCCCACTTTCCACTTCCCAACGGGAAAAAGGCAGTGGCATGAACACAGAAAGCTCCAGGTCCGGCCGGACCAGCCCATCATTATTGAGGGCATCCACGGGCTCAATGACAAGCTCACGGCATCCATACCCAAGGGCCGCAAGTTTAAGATCTATATTTCAGCCCTGACCAACCTGAATCTGGATTATCACACCAGGATTCCCACCACCGATGTGCGCCTGCTGAGGCGCATGATTCGGGACAGTCAGTTCCGGGGCCATGATGCCCGGGCCACCATCGAGCGCTGGCCTTCTGTAACCAGGGGCGAAAAGCGGCATATCTTCCCCTTCCAGGAAGATGCAGACGTGATGTTCAACTCCACGCTGATCTACGAGCTCCCTGTGCTGAAGCCTTTGGCGGTGAAGCTCCTGGAGGAGATCACGCCTGCAGATCCCCAGTATTCTGAAGCCCGGCGCATGCTGCGCTTCCTGAATCACTTTGTGTCCGTTGAGGATTGGTCGGAGATACCATGCAATTCCATTTTGCGGGAGTTTCTGGGGGGGTCCTGCTTTGAGTAAACTTATTGGAGGTATTTTATGCAGGTAGTACTGGTGGCGTTAAATGCGAAGTACAGCCACTCCAGCCTCGCCTTGCGCTATCTGAAAAGCTATGTTGAGGAGGGGTTTCCCAATGTGGAAACCCTCGAGTTTAATATTAATCAGGATCTGGGCCTGATCCTGGCTGAACTGGCCCGGAGAAAGCCCGATGTAGTGGGCTTTTCCTGCTATATCTGGAATATTGAGCTGATTCTGCCCCTGGTGGGCAATTTGCGCAAGGTGTGTCCCAATACAACGATTATCCTGGGCGGGCCCGAGGTCTCTTTTGATACCGAATACTGGCTGAGAACCTACCCCGAGATTGACTTTCTGATTTCAGGGGAAGGGGAAGAGGCGCTGCGCAGGTTCTTAGAAGAGTTCAGCCTGGCAGAGGGAGCTCTTACTGAGAATCAGCTGCAGAAGATTCCCGGCCTGGTCTACCGCGCCGGGGAGGAGATTCGGACAAATCCCTGGGAGCCCCTGGATCTGGCGGCGGTGCCGCCCATCTACAGCGGCGATTTGCGGGATCTTCAAGACAAGATTGTGTATTACGAAACCACCCGGGGGTGTCCTTACGCCTGCGCCTACTGCCTGTCCTCAGTGATGGGGCGGGTCAGGAAATTCCCGGAAAGCAGATCCCTGGAGGAGCTGAGACGCCTGGCGGAAGCAGGGGTGGAACAGGTGCGCTTTGTTGACCGGACCTTTAACTATGATGTCAAGCGGGCTTACGAGCTGCTGCAGTTCATGATGGAACTGGACACGCCTACCCGCTTTCAGCTGGAGGTAAGCGGCGATCTGCTTACGCCTGAAATCCTTAAGCTTTTGGAACAGGCCCCGGAAAACCGCTTTCAGTTTGAGATCGGAGTCCAGTCCACCAATCTGCATACCCTAGATGCGGTATCCCGCCGCACCGATCTGGACCGCTTGGCTGAAAATGTGCGCTATCTGAAGGAGAAGACCACCGTCCGGGTGCTGCTGGATTTGATTGCCGGCCTGCCGGAGGAAGGTTTTTGGCGCTTCGGCGAGTCCTTCGACTATGTCTACGCTCTGAAACCGGATCGAATCCATCTGGGCTTTCTAAAGCTGCTCAGGGGTTCGCGGCTCAGGGCTGAGGCGGAGAGCTTCGGCTGCCTCTATACAGAGCGGGCGCCTTACGAGGTGCTCTGCACCAAGGATCTCTCCTTTGAGGAGATCGCCCGCCTGAAGGTGATTGAAGATCTGGTGGACAAGTATTACGGCCCCCGCTTTGAACGTTCTCTGGAGTATCTGATCCGGCCCTTTGCCTCTCCCTTCGCCTTCTTCAATGAACTGGCGGCAAAGTGGGAGGCTGCAGGCCGCCACTGGCTGAACCAGTCCCTGGCGGGGCTCTACCGCATTCTGTGGGATCTCTTCGGCGCGGAGAGCGGCGATCAGGACCTTCTGGCCTGGCTCTGCTATGATTTCCGCCTGAGCGAACCGCGGCAGATGACGCCTGTTTGGCTCGGGGGCCGCCAGAACCGAAGCCTGGAGAATGAACTGATTCAGTCGGGCCGCATCTTCGAGATCCTGCCGGAAGTTGAGGGCCTGGGGCCCAGGGAGATCGGGCGCAGGATCTTTGTGGAGACGCTGCATTTCAGCGAAGGAACTGAGCAGAGGCTCTTCTACTTTCCCCCGGAGGGGACCAGGGCCCGGACCTTCTTATTGGAATAACGCCTGGCCGGCTTTTTATAGGCCAGGGGCACCCCTGTGATGTCTGCAGTCCGCTCATCGAGGGCGATTAAGTCGCTGAAGCTGACCTGCCGGAGTGCGTGCTTGCCTAAAGCCCGCACTCCTTCTTTTATCTCTTCTGTGGAAGAAATCAGGAAGTTGGCCACATTGCGGCCGCCCAGTCTCCAGTTGAATTTCTTGCTCACTTTACCCCCGTCCACTGCCAGCTGGGTAGGGGGCTCCCAGGGGACCGCCTTCAGGGTTTGGGTATGGCTGGCGGCAAAGAGGATCATAGTGCCCAGATAGATGGCATTGGCCCCCAGGGCCAGGGCTTTCAGGCACTCGCCGGGGGATGTAAAGCCCCCGGAGACAATCAGGCTCACCTGGTCCTGCATGCCCCTGAGCTGAAGGTGCTGCACAGCCCGGGACAGGCCGATAATAGTCGGCAGGCCGAAGTCGTCTTCCAGGATGGGGGCTGCTTTCACTGTGGCGGCTTGGGCCCCCTCCATGGCCAGGTAGTCCACGCCGGCCTCCAGGCAGAGATCTATTTCCCGCTCCAGGTTGTTGGTGAAGGAAAACTTAACGCCCACCGGGACGCCCCCGCCGGCGTCCTTGAGGAACCTGACGATTCTGGGCAGGTCCTCGGGCTTTCTGAGGGGGGGAAGCTCGGTGCGGATCAGGTGAGGGTAGGGGGCCTGGGCCACTCCCGCGCTGGCTCCTTGGCCGAGCTGGATCTCCAGGGCATCTGCCTGTTCGAGCATGGCCAGGGTGCGATAAACCGGCATTCTCGGGTATTGCACGATCAGTCTGTTGGCAAGGGACCGCTCCTTGGGCAGAAAGGGACCTTCTCCGGTGTTTGTGGCTGTGTCGGCTTCACTGCTGCCTAAGGCAAAGGCATACTTCATCCGGTCGGTAAGCGCGGTTTTATGAGCCATGCCTGAGATCAGCAGGGGGGTTCCTACCTTTAGCGGCCTCCTGGCAGCCGGCCCGATGATCGTTTCGGTGCTCACCGGGATGGTATGGGGCAGGGCATGGCGGTCTAAGTGGGAGGAGACAAACATCAGCCCGTCAAAGCCGATGAATTTCCGGGGGCTGCCCAGGGGGCGCTCCAAAACCTCCGCCCTTTCGCTGCGGAGATTGGTTTCCAGGATATTCTGCACTCCGGTTCGCTTAGTTGCGGTGACCAGTTCTGTTAAATTTTCCAGATAGGGATCAGTCATCATGATCCTGAGGGCAAAGCGGCTCGCGCCTGTGATCAGCCAGCGCATGCCCAGCAGTCCGCCCACAAGTCCTAGAGTCCCTGCGAACAGTTTAGATGAAAGTCTTGCCAGAAGAACACCCCCCAGGCCGGCTGCTGAAGAAGGAATAAAGTCCGGTTCTGTAGTAGTAAGAAAAGATTACGGCACCGTAAACGGATGTGAGATATTGGCCAGTGAAAATGTGACCATTAAAGATGTGGCTAAGCGTGCAGGGGTTTCACCCTCCACGGTGAGCAGGGTGATCGCGGATCACCCCCGCATCAGTCCCGACACAAAGGAAAAGGTCAGAGCGGTCATGGATGAGCTGGGATACTATCCCAATGCCATTGCCCGCAGCTTGGTCAGCCAGACCAGCAACAGCATCGGGGTGATTCGCTCCCGCCTGACGGAAGAGAATTTTGCCAACCCCTTCTTTCCCGCGGTTATTCAAGGGATCTCTTCTGTAGCCCATAGACATCGTCTCAGCCTGGTTCTTTCCACCAGCAAGACCTTTGAGCAGGAGGATGAAGAGTGCCTGACCCTGCTGAGGCAGAGGCGGGTTGACGGAGTGATACTTTTAGCTTCCCATAGGAACGACCAACTTATTCCCCGCCTTGTGCAGGACGGGTTTCCCTTTGTCCTGATCGGGCGCTATGAGGGTCCGGAGGAAATCAACTGGGTTAATAACAACAATATTGCAGATGCAAGAAACGCCGTGCGCTACCTGCTGGACAAGGGCCACAGGCAGATAGCCTGCCTAGACGGGGATCCGCGCTATGTGGTCAGTGCGGATCGGCTCCTGGGCTGCCGGGAAGCCTTTGCAGAAGCAGGACTTGAGCTCCCTGACGGGCTGGTGGAGCATTCAGAGTTTTCTGTGCAGGGCGGCTATGAGGCCACCCTAAGGCTTTTGGAGCGCAAGGCGCGGTTCAGCGCCATCTTTGCGGTAGATGATTTGGTAGCCATCGGCGCCATGCAGGCCCTGCAGGAGCGCGGCATCACGGTAGGCCGCGAGGTGGCGGTGGTGGGCTTCAATGACACCATCTTAGGCGCCTGTGTGCAGCCGGCCCTGACGTCGGTGCAGGTTCCCATTTATGAGCTGGGGCAGATTGCAGTGCAGATTCTAACGTCCCAGATCTACGGTTCAGGCGTCTATCCGCAGCATCAGATGCTCCCTGCCAAGCTGGTAGTCCGGGATTCTGCCTAGGGGAGGGTGGGTTATGTTTCCAGGAAAGTATCAAGCAGTACATGCTGCTGCCCTGACTGTGGTCCTTTTGGCCCTGGCCGCTTCCGGGGTGCAGGCGTTCATCTTCAGCGATCCGGGCAGCCTCTACACCGCCGCCATCCCTGACAGCTGGATTTACCAGGCCTACCACAGCACCGATCAGCTTGCCGTCTTTTACGGAGAGGGGGACTGGGATCTCCTCTACTTCGAAGGTCTGGGGAAGGTCGCAGACCAGTCTGTGCGCGAACTGGCCGAACGTTCCCTGGCACTCTACGGGGAGCCCGGCGGCCTGAGCGGTTTCCAGCTGGAAACGCCCTTGCTGCCGGTGGAAGTCGGGGGCCTGCAGGGACTGGCCTGTGCCTATACTTATCAGGACGAGAGGGGCAATTTGCTTTGGGAGTACCGCATTTTCCTGCTGCTCCCGGACGGGGAGGGCTTTTCCATCGCCCTGGGCAGCAACGGCCCCTGGGTGAAGAATAACCCTCCTGTGCTGGAGGAGGTGCTGAAGAAGTGGCAGTGGACAGATTAAGAAAGCTCTCGGCCTGGGTCATTGTGCTGCTGTTTTTCAGCGTGATCGCGGCGCCGGTGCAGGCTTCGGCAGCAAGTTCCGGCAAAGCGGGGGCCGCCCGTTTTGAGCGCGCCCTTGGAGGCGGTGCGGTTCCTGAAATCCTCAAGCAGTACGGTGGAGAATACGTTCTCCCCCTTGGACAGCGCCTCTGGGTGGAGGAGGTCTTCCGGCGCCTGGTTGGGGCGGCGGAGCGGCAGGATGTGGAATACACCTTAACAGTGCTGAATTCAGCAGAACTGAACGCCTTCGCCCTGCCTGGGGGATATGTCTTTATCACCCGGGGCTTGGTGAATGCCATCGGCCGGGATGAAGCCAAACTGGCGGCGGTGTTGGGCCATGAGATAGCCCATATTGAGGAGAAGCACGGGATGAATGCAGTGCTGCGGCAGATGGGGCTGACGGTTCTGCTTGAGGTTGGCATGCTGGCGGTTGATTTTGCCTCTGCCGATCTGCTGCGTCTTGCCGGTACAACTCTGCTGGAGCTGATCAGCCGGGGCTGGGGCCGGGAGGCAGAGTTTGAGGCGGATCTTGTGGGTCAGACCCTGGCGGTCAGGGCGGGTTTTGACGGAAGCGGGGCGGTGAGCCTTTTAGACGGGGTGTTGAACCTGGATTCTGAAGATCTGCCCATGAAGGTCTTTCGCACCCATCCCGACACCCAAGAGCGGCGGGAACGCCTGGAAGCCAACCTGGCCTCCTTCTGGCCGCCCCCCGCTGCGGTGGATGATCCGCAGGTGCTAGAAAGATTGAACGGGGGCAGGATTTTGGCCCAGGCTGGGCGAAATGATCCGCGTGGGAGGTACATAGTTTCACTTCAGGAAAATGGGGCTGGCCTCCACATTTTCGACCTGCAGCTCGGCGAGTCTGCCCTTTGGCTCGAAGGCGCCAGCGTCAGGGACTTTGCCTGGTCTCCCCAGGGTCAGTACCTCGCTGTCACTCTGGATGAAGTGTCAGGCGATGCAGTGTGGATTTGTGATCGCTGGGGCCATGTGAAAAGGCAGATTGATCTGGGCAGGCGGAGGGCGTCTCAGCTGAGCTGGTCCCCTGAAGGGAAACAGCTGGCCCTGCTTATCTCGGATTCAGGTTCCCAAGGCATTTTGGTTACCTATGCGGAAGCGGATGCATTGGTCCCTATGGCAGCGGATCTTGGCGTGGAGTACAGCACCTGGCTCGAGGACGGCCTGTTCATTTTCACCGGCGATGCCTGGTACTGCATCTCGCCTCCGCCAGTTGTTCCCGTAACGGTGCAAAATCCAGTTCCCCAGGTTCTGCAGCGGCAGAGGATCCTGTCGCCGACAGTAATCAAGGAAGGCAGCACTATTCGCTTAACCAGACCGTCGCTGACTATGCCGTAAAGGAGAGAGAAGATGCAGCTCTTGGTCATTTGGCCGGAACTTAAGGATAAAGACTTAGAACTTATTGCAGCAGAGACCGGGGCAGATGTACTGACGGGATTCACCGGGGAGGAGGCGCTGAAGCACGCTCCAGAGGCGGATGTGATTCTGGGAGGATTTATGGCGCCTGAGGTTCTGGCTGCGGCGTCCAAGTGCCGCTGGCTGCAGGCCCCCTATGCCGGGGTGGAAAGGATTTTGGCGGCCAAGTGGGCGAATCCTGAGATGATCCTCACCAATGGGCGGGGGATTTTCGGCCCCAATATCAGCGAGCATGTCATCGGTCTGATGCTGAGCTTCAACCGGGGGTTCCATTTATGCAGGGACAACCAGAACCGAAAGGTTTGGGATCCACACCTGCCGATTCCGTTCCGGGAACTCACCGGCGCAACGGTGGGCATCCTGGGCTATGGCGATATAGGCAGCCATGTCGCGAAGAGACTGGCCGGATTTGACTGCAAAGTTGTGGGCTTTCGCCAGCATCCCGGCCCAGGGGACGAAGCCCGGAATGTCTATGGGATTGATCGCCTGCCGGAGTTTATGACCTGCTTTGACTACCTGGTCTGCGCCCTGCCTGAAACAGAGAAAACAATTGGCTTTTTAGACAAGAACCTCTTGCACCTTTTGCCCAGCCATGCCATTATTGTCAATGTGGGCAGGGGGAGTTTGATTCCAACTGAAGATCTGATTCAAGCCCTGGAGGAAGGGTGGATTGCAGGTGCAGGCCTGGATGTGACTTCGCCTGAGCCTTTGCCGGCCGACAATCCGCTCTGGGCGATGCCAAATGTAATTATTACCCCTCACCACAGCGGCTTTACTGCCTATTACAAACAGCGGGCGCTGGAAATTTTCCTGGAAAACTGGAAACACTTTACACAGACAGGGAAACCCGCCATTAATGTAGTGGATCCGTCCCTCGGCTATTAAGCAGAAAAAAAGCACCTTCCGAAGAAGGCGCTAAGCTTAGCTTATGAGGCCGAACTCTCAGCAGAGCTGCCGGAGTCTTTCTTACTGTCGTTAATATAAAAGCCGGACCCCTTGAAGATAATGCCGACCGACTTGCTGATCAGGCGCTGAACAGGCCCGTCACAAGTTGGACAATGGGTAAGAGGACTATCCTTCATGCTCTGTTTTTGTTCAAAGTGGCCGCAGGCGGCACATTTGTATTCATAGATAGGCATATGGCATCCCTCCTTTCCGACATCTAAAATCCATTTTACAGCTTGTGGTGAACTAGTGCAACCTGGTTTGGGTAATTTTGAGTGAGGAGTCAAGAAAATGAAACGGTACGCAATTATTTTCATTCTAATCATGGCAGTTTTATCAGGCATCAGTGAGGCCAACGGCCTCAAAGGGAAGATTCAGCTGGATTTAAGCCAGCCGCCGCAAGTGGAGGAAACGGACCCTGTCTTGGAGAAGTATACCGAGATTATGAGTGAAATCTCCATCACCGACGATGCCTATGAAGTGGTGGAACAGATCAGGACAACAGTGCAGGACGTACAGAGCATTGCAATGGATGTGGAAGTCTCTGAAATTCGCGGCCAGCGCATTGAAAGGATGTTCTTCCATCTCTTAGGCAGCATGGAGAGCAAAGTGGTCCGGGTGGAGTTTTTAGAGCCCAGTGAGCTGCGGGGCTATATTCTGGTTGCGGATCAGGAGAAGATGGAATCCCGCATGTATCAGCCCATTAACAATCAGATTGCCGTGCGGGGGCTGGAAGATGCCAGCAAGGAAGTGCTTTCCACATTGAGCATCTCAGATCTGGAGACTTTCTTTGATTTTTCCGAGTACTCGGTAGAAGTGCTGGAAGCTGCGGAAGAGGACGAGGTAATGGACTATCTGCTCGAGGTTGACGCCCTCGATGAAATTCTGCAGGTACGTGTGAAGAGTGACACATGGTTCCCCTATGAAATATCAGTGTATGAAGGCGATGCTTTTGTCGGCACTATGACCATCTCCAATGTGGTATTCAACCCGGAGCTGAGCAAGGAGGAGTTGACAAGACTGCCCGAAGCGAAGGAAGTTCGTATGTAAGGGAGTGGTGATCGTTGCATGCTGGATCCCGCATTCTACTCATTATTTGCACAATAGGGATCATAGCTCTAGGTTCTGTTACCCAAGTTTGGGCTTTCGAAGCTGAAGATTTGCCCTTCGGGTTCGGACCAGAGGGCTGGCAGGCGGGGTTGGGGTTGAGCCAGGAGACCATTCGTTCCCTTGGTCTGTTTGGGTACGAAAAGACAGGGATTGGAGGCTACCTGACACTCCCGGGAATGTCAGAAGAGCCTTCCAGCTGGTTTGCCGGGCATAAGCAGGTGTTTATGGGCAATATCGGCTACAAGCTTGAGCTCTTTGCAGGCAACACAAAACGGCCGATTTTCTCCACATTTATGACTTCTGTTGATCCCCATGTGGGGGCCTATGGCGAGGTCAGCAGGATGTATGGACAGGTGGGGCACGGTATAGCAGGGACCGCCCAGCTTTTTGTCAACGAGCTGGAGCAGTTTGAATACAGCATCAGCCCCTATATTCAGTTTACGCGGCAGGGCATCTGGCGTTTTTCTGTTTCCCTGGGCAGCGCCTTCGGTTTGGGCATGTCCTATGCGGAATCATCTGAGCGAATTATGCTCGATATTATGCTGGTAAATGAAGGATTGAGCTTTCATGTTCTGTTTTCTTTGACAGAGCTCCCGGTAAAGCTCGGTGTGGGCATGACCCGGGACCAGATGCAGGCCTTTGTACGCTATCAGTTTTAGAGTCTAAGTCGGTGAGGGCAGCATGCCCTCGCTGATCGCGTCTGTGGGAGGTAAGAAGGTGCACGTAGTGTTGGTTGAACCGGAAATTCCGGCCAATACCGGCAACATCGCCCGTCTCTGTGTAGCCACAGGATCTGTACTTCACCTGATTCGCCCCCTGGGCTTTTTTCTCACAGATCCCAGGCTGAAGCGGGCGGGACTTGATTATTGGCAATACCTGAAGCTCCATACTTACAATTCCTTTGAAGATTTTCTCCGGGAAGCGAATCCCGGGCGCATGTTCTTTGTGGAGACAGGGGGGACCAGGCTCTATTGCGAGGCGGACTACCGGTCCGACGATTATCTGGTGTTCGGCAGCGAAACCAAGGGGCTTGCTCCGGCTTTGCTGGAACGCTACAGGGATTTTGTAGTCACTTTGCCCCAAAGGGATGTAAGATCTCTCAATCTTTCGAATACTGTTGCCATCGTGGTTTATGAGGCATGGCGCCAGTTGAATTTTGTTGGGGTGAAAGGTCTCACCTAGGCAGGATTCCTTCTGTTGGACAAGAATACAATAAGACGTGTGCACTGCTAAACTCACGGGTCCTCGTGCAATACCAGGCGGTTGGTGGAGCACGGGTTATTATTTGCCCGTGTTTTGGCGTGCTTTGTGGTGGAAAGCACAAGAAAAAAAGAGTGTGAGGTGATTTGATACATGCGAAAAGTGCGGTCGTTTTTCGGAGGCATCTATCCGGAAGACGTTAAGCAAACTACTGCAGGCACTCCCATTCAAGCTTTGTCTGCCCCGGAAACCGTAGTGGTGCCGCTTCTGCAGCACGTTGGGCTGGAAGCGAAACCGGTTGTGGCCAAGGGCGATGAAGTGTTGAAAGGACAGCTGCTTGCCGAAGCTGAAGGTGCGACAGGCGCCCCAGTACACTCGCCAGTATCAGGAAAGGTGCTAGCTATTGAGCCTCGGCCTCATCAGTCGGGCCACTCTGTTACAGCCATTGTAATAGAGAACGATGGACAGGATAACTGGGTGGAAAGGACCACCCATCCCGATCCCGTGCAGCTTGATGCGGAGGAAATTCTCAAGCGCATCAGCCAGGCCGGTGTTGTCGGCATGGGCGGGGCCGGCTTTCCCACAGCCGCCAAGCTGACTCTGCCAAAAGGCATTACTCTTGATTATTTGATTATTAACGGCTGTGAATGTGAGCCTCACTACACAACAGACCATCGGCTCATGGTTGAGTATCCCGAGGATATTGTCCTGGGTGCCAAACTCATGGCCAAAGCTTCAGGCGCCCGCCAGATCGTAATCGCGATCGAGGACAACAAGCCCGATGCCATTGCATCCCTCAAGGAGCATGCAGGTTCCATTGAGATTGTCGCAGTGCCTACCCGGTATCCTGCCGGCGGAGAAAAGCAGCTGATTCAGCAGATCACCGGGCGCGAGGTTCCCAGCGGCGGCTTGCCCTACCAAGTGGGGGCGGTTGTGCAGAATGTGGCTACAGCCCGGGCAGCGGCTTTGGCTGTACGGGACGGTGAGCCTCTGATCTCCCGGGTGGTTACAGTGACTGGAACGCCCATTGCTGAACCCGGGAACTTCCTGGTCCCCATTGGAACGCCTTTGGCACATGTGTTTGAAGCCGCGGGCGGATTCAGCCAAAAACCAGGCAAGGTAGTGGTAAGCGGAGCGATGATGGGCCAGGCCCAGTTCGGCCTGGATGTGCCGGTTACCAAGACCACATCCTGCCTGCTGGCCTTAACAGAGGAAGAGGCCGTTACGCCGGATTCTACACCTTGCATAAAGTGCGCCCGCTGCGTGGACGTCTGTCCTGCCAGGCTGCTGCCTCTAAAGCTGGAAATGTTTGGCATGAACGAACGCTTTGAGGAGGCCCACGCTTATGGGGCCCTGGACTGCATCGAATGCGGCGCCTGCAACTACATTTGTCCTGCAAAACGACCATTGTTGCAGTATATCCGTTTTGCCAAAATGGAAATAATCGCTAGAGATCAGTTACCAAGTTAAAGGAGGGTGGGGCAATGGATGATTTAAAACTGATTGTTTCGCCGTCTCCCCATATTCGGGATAAAGACACAACAGAAAAGATGATGTTTGCGGTGTTAACGGCACTTTTGCCTGTGCTGGCTGCGTCCATCTATTTCTTTAGATGGGATGCGGTTCGCCTGGTGCTTTTATCCGCCGGCGCCGCCATTGCGACAGAGGCGATTTTCCAGCGTCTGCGCAAACAGCCGATTCGAGTCGCTGACGGCAGTGCCCTGGTTACGGGGGTGCTCCTGGGCTTAATCGTGCCGCCGAGTTTACCCAGCTGGATGGTTATTCTCGGTGCAGTCTTTGCTATCGCCATCGGCAAGCAGGTCTTTGGCGGGCTGGGCCAGAATCCCTTTAATCCGGCGCTGGTGGGAAGGGCTATCCTTTCCGTCTCTTTTGCCGCCGCTATGACGAAGTGGACTGCTCCCTTTGATGCAGTTACTGCAGCTACCCCTCTGTTTCGGGGAACTGCCCATATTCCGGATCTGTTCTTTGGCACAGTTGCCGGCTCCCTTGGCGAGACCTCGGCACTGGCAATTCTGCTTGGCGGAATTTACCTGTTCTACAAGGGCTACTTAGACTACCGCATTCCTGTAGGCATTTTTGCTTCTGTGGCAGTGATCGCCCTGCTGGCAGGAGTAAGTGTTCCTTTCCACCTCCTCGCAGGCAGTTTGCTTTTCGGTGCGATCTTCATGGCCACCGATCCCGTCACCACACCGATTACCAAGTCAGGACGCTGGATTTTCGGCATCGGCGTAGGATTGATTGTTATGCTGATTCGCATCTGGGGAAGCTATCCCGAGGGCGTTACTTTCGCGATTTTGCTGATGAATGCGGTTACCCCTTTGATTAATCGCTGGACGCGTCCTAGAATCTACGGGCAAGGGGTGAAGAGCAGTGAATGAGTCTGTGAGAATGGTTGTAGTTCTTGCAGTTATTGCCATGGTTTCTGCAGGCATTTTGTCTGTCGTTTACAGCACAACAAGTGTTATAATTGAAGAGAACCAGGCTCGCGCCCTGGAGAGCTCTGTCTTTGAGGTACTGCCCGGAACGGCCCGGGTAGAGATCCTCCGCAGAAGCGCAGACGAGCTCGGTGTCGACGACCCTCAGGAAATGCGGGAACAAGAGCAGAGAACTACCTTGATCTATCAAGGCGTTGATGATCAGGATCAGATTCTGGGCTATGCCTTTGTAGGGGAAGCCAACGGCTACGGCGGCGTGATCAGGGTATTGGTCGGGGTAGATGAGAAAACAGATCAGATTCTCAACATCAAGATCCTATCCCATACCGAAACTCCAGGTCTAGGCGATCGCATCGAAGACGAAGACTTCAGGAGCCGCTTTGTAGGCAAGACAGTTGAGGACCCAATTGCGATTAACCGGGATATCGACGGTCTCACCGGCGCTACAGTTTCCTCGAATGCAGTAGCTGATGCTGTCCGCAAAGGCTTTGTTGAAGTATCCGCACTTTATAGGGGAGGGGAGTAAGGATGGTT
>JAAYSR010000078.1 GCA_012518325.1 Bacillota bacterium | reverse complement strand
TGGGAGTGGAACCTTTATCCAAGGAGTTTACTTGGCAGTATCTGCAGGCGCTGACTCAGGGCCGCAGCCAGACAATTAAGGGACTGCTTCTGGATCAGACTAAAATTGCCGGCCTGGGTAATATCTATGCCGATGAGAGCCTGTTTGCGTCAGGGATTCACCCCGAGCGGGAGGCCGGATCTTTGAGTGCCGAGGAGCTGCAAAAGCTCCATCAGGCAATTGTCGCAGTGCTGAAGGAAGCCATCGCCGGCCAGGGGACAACCCTGCGGGACTACCGCACCGGCTACGGCAGGCAGGGCTCTTTCCAAAATAAACTGCAGATCTACGGCAAAAAGGGTGAAAAGTGCCCCCGCTGCGGAGTAGACTTAGAGTATAAGAAGGTGGCGGGGCGGACCAGCCACTATTGCCCCGGCTGTCAGAAGGAGTAGGGACATGATTGGAATTACAGGCGGCATCGCCAGCGGCAAGAGCTCAGTGGCAGAGCGGCTGCGCACCTTAGGGGCTGTGGTTTTGGATGCTGACCTTTTCTCCAGGGAGGCGGTTGAACCCAGCAAGCCTGCCTGGCATAAGGTTAGGGAAGCGTTTCCTGAGGTGATCCAGGAAGACTTGACCATCAATAGGCGCCTTTTGGGCCGCATTGTCTTTGCCGACGCAGGCAAGCGCAGGATCCTGGAGGAGATTATCCATCCCGAGGTCCTGGCCCGGATGCAAAGGGAAGGGCAGGCGGCGGAGGAAGCAGGCCGGATTGTCTTTGCCGAAGTTCCCCTCCTTTACGAAGTGGGCTGGGAGCAGTACATGGCAAGCGTCTGGGTTGTCTATGCAGACAAAGAAGTACAGCTGGAGCGCCTGATGTGCAGGGCGGGCGTTTCCCGGGAGGAAGCCCTGCAGATGGCAGCCAGCCAGCTGCCTTTAGAAGAAAAAGCGAAGCGGGCTGACAAAGTAATCGACAACAGCGGCCCGCTGGCAGAAACCTGGCGGCAGGTTGATGCCCTGTGGAAGGAGTTAGAACGTGACCTTAGCATTAATCGCACATGATAAGAAAAAACGGGACTTAATTGAGTTTGTCCAACGCCACCTGGATAAGCTGCAGGGTCTGGAACTGGTGGCAACCGGCACCACAGGCAGGATGATCATGGAGGCCACCGGCCTTGAGGTAACCACTGTTTTGTCCGGGCCTTTAGGGGGCGACCAGCAGATCGGCGGCATGGTTGCCAGGGGAGATATTCAGGCAGTGATTTTTCTGCGGGATCCCCTCACAGCCCAGCCCCATGAGCCTGACATTACTGCACTTTTGCGGGTCTGTGACGTGCACAACACTCCGCTGGCCACCAATGAGGCAACGGCAGAGCTTGTCCTGGCCGGCCTCGCGCAAGACGCCCAGGAGGACTGAGTTTTGGGACGCGTAACTTCCCTTTTGGTCTTGGCAGTTGCGGCGCTAATTGTCGTCAGCGCCCCGTTTATCCTGAAGGAGGCCTTTCCCCTGCATTATGAGGATCTGATTGCAGGCGCGGCAGAAAGCCATGATCTGGATCCTATGCTGATTGCCGCGGTCATCCAGGTGGAAAGCGGCTACCGCCCAGATGTAGTCAGCAGGAAAGGCGCCATCGGGCTGATGCAGATTATGCCGGAAACAGCCGCCTGGCTCGGCACTCAAAGGTCTGAAAGCATTTCCGCTGAGGATCTTTTTGACCCCAGGCTGAACGTGGTCCTGGGAGCCTATTATCTCAAATACCTGTGTGAGCGCTTTCCCACAGAATATGCCGCGCTCGCAGCCTACAATGCCGGACCCGCCAATGCCAGGCGCTGGCTGGAGGAGGGACTGTGGGACGGTACCTATGAGCGGACGGGGCAGATACCCTATGCTGAAACCAGGTCCTATGTCCGCAAAGTAATTATGATGCGGAGCCTGTACTCGCTCTTGTATCAGTAAAGCAGTTGGAGCAGGAAGGAGCTAAGATTCATGGTCAAACAGATAGAAACCGTAAAGGAAGTGGCGGAGTTCGGGGTGGAGACTCCCCGGCTGTTCTCTGCCACCCATGAGGAAATCAGACGAGGTTTGACAACTGACATCTACTTCGTCAAGACCAAGGAGATTTTGGCAGGTTTACATAAAGAGGACACCGCCGTAACGGCAGAAATCTTTGCCAGGCGCGGGGGCATCTTTGCCGGAGCGGAAGAGGCCAAGGTGCTCCTGGACAATCTTGGCCTGGAGGTCTGGAGCCTGCCGGAGGGGGCGCCCTTTGAGGCTAAGGAAGTGGTGATGCGCATCCACGGGACTTATGCCAGCTTTGGTATTTACGAAACCGCCATCTTAGGCATCCTGGCCAGCTCCAGCGGCTGGGCCACCGCAGCCCGCAGGGCGAAGGAAGCCGCAGATGGAAGGCCGGTCTTGGTCTTTGGGGCCAGGCATGTCCATCCTGCAGTCGCGCCTGTGATGGAACGGGCAGCCATTGTAGGGGGAGTGGACGGCTCCTCCTGTATTTTAGGTGCCAAGCTCGCGGGGCTGGAACCTTCAGGGACAGTCCCCCACGCCCTGTTTCTGATCGTAGGCGACACCCTGGAGGCAGCCAAGGCCTACCATAAATTTATGCCTCCGGAATCGGTACGCTCTATGCTGGTTGACACCTTTAAAGATGAGGTGGAAGAGAGCCTGAGGCTGGCTGCCTCCTCTGAAACCGGCCTGGAGTCGGTGCGTTTGGATACCCCCAGCGAGCGGGGAGGGGTTACCCCCGGCCTGATTCAGGAGCTGCGGGCGAAGCTGGATCTAGCCGGTTTCCGGCACATTAAGATCTTTGTCTCCGGCGGCCTGGATCCCGAACGGATCAAAATCCTGGCCGAGGCCGGCGCCGATGCCTTTGGCGTAGGCAGCTATATCTCCAGCGCTTCCGCTATTGATATGACCATGGACATCAAGGCAGTGAATGGACAAGCAGTTGCCAAGCGCGGGCGCATTCCCGGGCTCACCGAGACCCCGAGGCTCGAGCGCCTGCTGTAGCTGGAAGGAGTGAGCGGCTGTGGAAAAGTCCATCAAGGACCGGGTGATCGCACTGGCCAAGACAGATCCCTTCCTGACAGTGAAGGAACTGGCCCGGGAGGCTGGGACAAGCGTCCCCTATGTGCGTACCATCCTCTCTGAAGCCGGACTCTCCCTCAACGAAATGCGCCGCAGCTACGCCAGGAGGCTGGAACGGACTTCCGGAGCAGGGAGCGCTGTGGAGGACATTCCGGTTCAGGCCGAACTGACGGTAACGAAAGTTGCAGGAGCCCGCCTGGCCCCTGCGGTGAAGGAGTGGGCCGAGCTTGAGCTGTTCCAGGCCGGATGCCTGGGCAGGCTGGGTCCTGTGCCCTGCTATATGCAGCTGATTACCCCCAGGGAGCTGCAGCTCCCTGCTGATTTTGACCGCCTGTCTTTGCGGGAGCTGATTCCGGCAGCTGATCCAGACCGGATTGAAGTCTCAGGGCAGAGGGCGGAGGTTGTGGCGGCTCCGGCGCAGCTTTGTGAACTTCTGAATTTGCCGCAGGGCGCGCAGGCTGCGAAGCTGACGAGCTTCCTCACTGACGGCACCGGACCCCTGGCTCTGGAGATCATCTGGCTCAGCCTGGAAGGCCTGGTGTTGGAGTGGTCGAAGCGCAGTCCGGAACTGGAGGTAAGAGTAGGCAGCTGAGGTAAATTTCGCTGAGAATTCCAACATTTCTTTGCAGGATACCGTACGGTTTCGGCGAATGATTGAATGATATCATTGCCTTATTCCTGAATCCGGCCTTTGTGTCGGCTGCGCCGCCTGTTTCTGCGGTGTGCAGGAAGAAGAGAGGGAGGGTGTTATGACACAGAAACTGTTGTCAGTTAGAAACCTCAAAACGCATTTCTTTACAGATGACGGCGTGATACCGGCTGTGGACGGTATCAGCTTTGATCTGGACAGGGGAGGTACTATCGGCATAGTCGGTGAGTCCGGCTGCGGCAAAAGCGTAACCTCCCTGTCGATTATGGGACTTATTCCCCAGCCGCCGGGCAAGATTATGGACGGCGAGATTATTTTCGAGGGCCAGGACCTTTTGAAACTCTCCGAGGAAGAGATGCGCCATGTGCGCGGCAATGAGATCTCTATGATCTTCCAGGAGCCCATGACATCGCTAAATCCCGTCTTTACGGTTGGGAATCAGATATCCGAGGCTATTATGCTGCACCAGGGTCTGGACAAGGCAGCGGCCCGGGAGAAATCAATCGAGATGCTGCGGCTGGTGGGCATTCCCTCGCCTGAACAGCGCGTCGACGACTATCCTCACCAGATGAGCGGCGGCATGCGCCAACGCGTGATGATTGCCATGGCTTTATCCTGCAATCCCAAGCTTTTGATTGCAGACGAACCCACAACCGCCCTGGACGTAACCATTCAGGCCCAGATTCTGGACCTAATGGCCCAGCTGCGGGAAGAGCTCGGCACAGCAATTATGATGATCACCCACGACCTCGGCGTTATTGCTGAAGTAGTGGAAAAAGTGGTCGTGATGTATACAGGAAAAATTGTGGAGGCAGCGGATACCTACACCATTTTTAAGGAACCCTTGCATCCATACACAATCGGCCTTTTAGCATCGATTCCGCGTCTGGACAGCGACGGTTCCAGGCTGCAGGCCATTCCCGGTTCTGTGCCCATTCCCGGCACATTCCCCGAAGGCTGCGGCTTCCACCCCCGCTGCGCCTTTGCTAAAGACCTCTGTGTAAAGAAACAGCCTCCAGCCTTTGAAGTGGCAGATAACCACAGTGTAGCATGCTGGAAGGTCGTGGACTACGACGAGACAGCAGATGTTAACCAGAAGGAGGAGGGTTAGACCATGGCCAGAGCTGCAAACGCTGAAGTGCTGCTGGAAGTAAGGAACTTGGTCAAGCACTTTCCCATTCGCCAGGGAATCATTTTCTCCAGGCAGATTGGGGCGGTGCAGGCAGTGGACAATATAACCTTTAACGTTCACAAAGGCGAAACCCTGGGGCTGGTGGGAGAGAGCGGCTGCGGCAAGACAACTGCAGGCAGATGTATTCTGCGCCTGATTGAGCCCACATCCGGCGACGTCATTTTCGACGGCAGGAATGTGCCTCAACTTGCCAAGGATGAGCTGCGTGATCTGAGAAAAGAGATGCAGATTATTTTCCAGGACCCCTACGGCTCCCTCAACCCCCGCATGACTGTGGGTGACATCATCGGCGAGCCTTTGCACATCCACAAAATTGCCAAGGGCGCAGAGCGGGAAAAACGGGTCCGTGAGATTCTGGAAACTGTAGGGCTCAGCGCGTTCCACGCCAGACGCTTCCCCCATGAGTTCTCGGGAGGACAAAGGCAGAGGATCGGGATTGCCAGGGCGTTGGCGGTGAACCCCCGTCTGATTATCTGTGATGAGCCTGTTTCCGCCCTGGACGTATCCATTCAGGCCCAGGTTATCAACTTGCTCCAGGATCTGCAGGAAGAGTTCGGGCTGACCTATCTCTTCATCGCCCACGACTTAAGTGTTGTGAAGCACATTTCGGATCGGGTGGCGGTTATGTATCTCGGCAAGATTGTGGAGCTCACCGGCAAGGAAGAGCTCTACCGCAATCCGAAGCATCCTTATACCCAGGCGCTGCTTTCGGCTATTCCCGAGGCAGATCCCACAATCAAAAAGGAACGCATCATTCTGCGGGGCGATGTGCCCAGTCCGATCAACCCGCCCAGCGGCTGCCGCTTCCACACCAGATGCCCGAAGGTGATGGACATTTGCCGGGTGCAGGAGCCTGAGTTTGTTGATTCAGGCGACGGTCACTATGTGGCCTGCCACCTTGTGCCTGCTGCCGAGGGTGCAGGCAAAAATTAGGGCATCCGGTTGCAATGGCTGTGGGGTTGTGCTAAAATTAGCATAGAAGCAAATACTGGATGATTTAATCCCGATAGGACATTAGAAATGAGAAGTCCGACCGTGCGGGGTATCTTCGTGGTACCCTCCCGGCGGACTTTTTTGCTTGCTTGTTTTTAAGGAGGCTCGGCTATGGATGGAACAGAGAAGAAAGTGAGTTCGGCACAGGTCGTGATCGTAGGCGGCGGCATTATCGGCACCGCCGCCGCCCGGGAACTCAGCCGCTACAAGCTGGATGTGCTGCTGTTGGAAAAGGAGCCTGAGGTGGGCTGGGGCACCACCAAGGCCAACAGCGGAATTGTTCACGGCGGCTTCCACGAGGAAGAAGGCACCCTTAAGGCCAAATACTGTTTCCCCGGCAACCAGATGTACCCCAAGCTCTGCGAAGAGCTGAACGTCTGTTTTGTGCAAAACGGGATTTTGATGGTTGGCCGTACCCCGGAGGAGATGGAAACAGTCAGGCAGTACTATGAACGGGGGAAAAGGCGTGGCGTCAATGTTAAGCTTTTAAGCAGGGAAGAGCTCCTCAGGCAGGAGCCCAGCCTGAGCCCGGAAATCGCCGGAGGTCTGTATGCCCCGGAAGGGGGGGCAGTGATGCCCTTTGAACTCGCGGCTGCCCTGATGGAAAACGCGGCGCAGAACGGGGCCAGGTACAAGGTGAATGCGGAGGTAATAAACGCCTGGTACGATAGGGACAGCGGGAAGAAGTACCTGGAAACCGGTGAAGAGATTATTGCCGCGGACTATATAGTCAATGCCGCAGGTCTCTTCAGCGACGATCTGGCCCGCATGTTCGGCGACGATTACTTCAGCATCCGCCCCCGCAAGGGCGAGGAATACATTTTCGATCTGTCCGTGAAAGACCTGGTCAAATCCACAATTTTTCCGGTGCCGGGCCAAGTGAGCAAGGGAATTTTGGTGATTCCCACTGCGGCAGGGAACCTGATGATGGGTCCCACCGGCGATGATGTAGAGGACAAAGAGGATCTGGGTACAAGCCTCGACGGCTTTCAGCGGGTTTTGGCAGGTGCCAGGAGCCTGGTCCCCAGCCTGGATCCCCGCAAGATTATTGCTCAGTTTGCCGGGGTGAGGGCCGCCAGCGACCGGGGAGACTTTATCGTGGAGCTCTCCCCGAATGTACCGGGGCTTTTGCACCTGGCAGGCATCGAATCGCCTGGGCTCACAGCCGCCCCGGCTATTGCCGCGGATGTGCCCAGGCTCCTGGCCGAGGCCGGCCTAGAGCTTGAAGCAAAAGAAGACTTTCAGCCAAGGCGGGAGGGTGTAGTGCGCTTCAGCACCCTGTCCCGGGCTGAACAGGATGAACTGATCAGAAAGGATCCCAGTTTTGGCCGGATTATCTGCCGCTGCGAGAGCATCACAGAAGGCGAGATTGTAGATGCCATTCGCCGGGGAGCCCGTACCCTGGATGGAATCAAGTTCAGGGCCAGGGCCGGCGCCGGGCGCTGTCAGGGCGGCTTCTGCCAGCCCCTGATCGCCCAGATTATCAGCCGTGAACTGGGCATTCCTGTAACAGAAGTGACGAAAGCGGGCCCGGGCAGCGAAGTTGTGATCAGCAAAGCCAAGGAGCTTTATCATGGGGAGGTGCAGGGGGCGTGAAACACATTAGTGTAGATGTCGCCGTAATCGGAGGAGGTCCCGCGGGCCTGGCAGCGGCCTTGGCCGCCCAGGCAGAAGGGGCCGAGAGAGTTTTAATCATTGAGCGCAATACTGAACTGGGCGGAATTCTGCAGCAGTGCATCCACCACGGCTTCGGCCTCCACCGCTTTAAGGAAGAGCTCAC
>JAAYSR010000077.1 GCA_012518325.1 Bacillota bacterium | reverse complement strand
TTGCGGGCCATCATGCCCAGCAGCGTACTCTTGCCCACGCCGCTTCCGGCAAAGACGCCAACCCGCTGCCCGCGCCCGCAGGTGAGGAGCCCGTCAATCGCCCGCACCCCTACGGAGAGGGGAGATTTAATCCTCTGCCGCTCCAGGGGCTGGGGAATCCTGCCCTGGGCCGACAGGTACTTTGTAACTGGAACGTATCCTTTGCCGTCCATGGGCTGTCCCAGGCCGTCAAGGACCCTGCCTAAAAGCTTTTCACTTACAGGAACCATTAAGGGTGAACCAGTAGCTGTCACTAAACTCCCGGGGCCAACCCCGGTCAAATCTGAAAGGGGCATCAGAAGCACCTTCTGATCCCTAAAACCTACTACCTCAGCTGGAATCCCCGGTCCGCTGCGCGGCTGAATCAGGCAGAGATCCCCGATATTTGTAGTCGGGCCGATAGACTCGATAGTCAGCCCCACTACCTGGTTTACTCGCCCGCTATGTATGATATCGTCTATTTGGTCTAGGTAGTTTTTATAATGCGCCACCCTGGGCGTCATTTCCTCAAATACCCTCATCGTAGAGCACTTCCATCAGACTTTTGCCCAGTTTGCCCAGGCGCTTCTCTAAACGGGCGTCAATTCTTCCATTCTCAGACTCAATCAGGCATCCGCCCTGGCTTAAGGATGCATCCTGCTCAAAGGTGATCTTGGTCCTTGCAGTCAGGCGGAGGTTCTCTTCCTCCTCTTCAAGCAGGGAAAAATCGTATGGACTCAAGTACACCGTAATCTCTTTCACAGTGCCCAAAGCCTGCAGTGCCTCGCTGATAATCGGCTTCAGCCAGGAAATGTCGTCTTCGACACTCTTCCTGACTATTTTATCGGCAAGAAGCAGGCTGAGCTTTAGACAGTCCTCCTCCAGGGCAGCCAGGCCCCGGGAACGAAGTTCAGCACCTTCCTCAACTGTCCTTTGCAGCAGCTCCAAAAGACCCTGCGCTTCCTGGAGGGCCTTTTCCGCGCCGTCCTGAAGGCCTTCCCGGTAACCCTCGGCATAGCCCTCTTCCTTGGTTTTCAGGCGCAATGCTTCGATTTCTTCTTCCGCCTGCTGCAGCAGCAGACTGGCCCTCTCTTCCGCCTCCTGGACAATCTCCTCTGCCTGGCGCTTGGCATCGCCAATCAGATTGGACGCATCCAGGATAGTCCCTTCCGCGGAGGGGGCCTCTTCTTTATTGACAGTGATGGCAGGGATGATGGTGTCGGCATCATCTGTGACCAAGACTTTCAGCTCGGCCGCCTTAATCACTCTAGACAATCACCTCGTCCTCCCCTCCGCGAGCAATGATAATCTCGCCGGTGTCTTCCAAACGACGAATCGTGGCCACAATCTTCTGCTGGGTCTCCTCAATGTCACGCAGACGAGCAGGCCCCATAAACTCGATATCTTCCTGCAGCATCTGGGCCGCACGCTTGGACATGTTCTTGAAGATCCGGGCGGAAACTTCTTCGCTGGCAGTCTTCAATGCCAAAGCCAGATCCTTGGAGTCAACCTCACGCAGCACCTTTTGAATTGAGCGATCATCGAGGATGATGATGTCTTCAAAGACAAACATCCGCCTGCGGATTTCTTCAGCCAGTTCCGGTTCTTCCTCCTCCAGGGAGTCGATAATTGTCTTCTCCGTCGCCCGATCAACCATGTTGAGAATATCAACGGTGGCTTCAATGCCCCCGGCCATGGTGTAATCCTCAACTGCAAAGGCGGAGAGCCGCTCTTCCAAAGTGCTTTCGATCTCCTGCAGAACCTCAGGCGTGGTCCTGTCCAGCTTGGCCAGGCGCCGCGCCACATTCACCTGCAGCTCAGGGCTCAAAGAGGAGAGAATCAAACCTGCCTGTTCCGGATCTAAATAGGCCAGGATCAGCGCAATGGTTTGAGGGTGTTCGTTTTGAATAAAGTTTAACAATTGCGATGCATCTGTCTTGCGTGCAAAGTCAAAGGGCCTCACCTGCAGGGAGGCTGTCAGGCGGTTGATAATGGCATCTGCCTTATCAGGGCCTAAAGCCTTCTCGAGGAGCTCACGTGCGTACTCAATACCGCCGTGTTCCAGGTACTCCCTGGCTACAACCAGTTCATAAAACTCTTCCAGAACAGCATCCCTCTGCTCGGGCTGGATCCGCTTCAAGCTCGCTATTTCCAGAGTCAAATCCTCTATCTCATCCTCTTTAAGGTGCTTAAAGACGGTGGAGGAAACCTCTGGGCGCAGGCTAACCAGGAGAATAGCCGCTTTTTGTTTTCCGCTCATTGTTCGAGCTCTCATCACCAGACCCCCTAATCATCAACTAACCATGTTCTCATAAGCAGTGCTACCTCTTCAGGCTTTTCTTCCGCCAGTTTCTCAATCTGCTTGCGCATGTTGATGCGCTCCCGCTCATCCGGCGTCAGTTCACGCTCAGGCAGCTCATCACCGACTGTAACATCCAGGCTGGCAGCCACAGGAATCTCTTCCGGTTCAGGAGTTCGCCTGCGCAGGATCAGGAAGAGCAGTGCTAACAGCAGGAGAATTCCAAGGGCAATTACCCAGTAGATCGGGACCCCCGCTGCCACTTCCATAACTGGCAGCTCAGCTCCGAAGGGGCTTTCCTCAAAGGGGACGCTGGCCACATAGACACTGTCTCCCCGATCAAGCCTGATGCCGGTGGCCCGGATCACTGACTCCTCCACTGAAGCGAGCTGGACGGGGGTTAAATCACCGTTGATCCAGACCGACACCGCTAGGTTGGTAACCTGTCCCGGGAGGCTCGTGGTCCAGGTTTCGGTGCGGTTCAGCTCATAGTTTGTGGTGGCTTCCCTGCGTTCCCACTCGGTAGTTCCGCCGCCCTGTTCCAGGAAAACATAGCCGGGCACGTTGGAATCCACACCGGGGACGCCTCCGGCTCCGGTAGATGTTCCGGTATAGGTTTCTTCATAGCTCTGGGTGCTGCGCACTAAGCCCTCTCCCCTGTTAATGGGGGAATAGGTCTCGTTGTACTGTTCAAACTGGGCAAAATCCAGAACTGCATTCACCCTGGCTACCACGTTACCATAGCCGTAGATCCTCTCTAACATAGCAACGACGCTATTTTCCAATTGCTGTTCATAGCGCCACTGCATTTCAAAGCGGTCAGCCACCTGGCTGCCGAGATCCATGATCGATGGAGAATTCAACACTGTCCCCCGGGAATCGACAATCGTTACATTCTCAGGGGTGAGCCCTTCCACGCTGGTAGCAACCAGATTGGCAATGGCCCTCACCTGGCCTGAGGTCAGCTGCGCGCCGGGCTTCAGCTGCAGCAGCACTGACGCAGTGGCGTCCTGGCTCTCCTGTACAAACAGCGAACGCTTGGGAAGCACAATATGTACACGGGCATCCGCGATCTCATGAATCTGCCTGATGGTGCGGGTCAGCTCTCCCTGGAGCGCCCATTGGTAGCGCAGCTGGCGATCCGCCTCTGTCTCACCCAATCTGGTAGTATTAAAGATTTCAAAGCCCACAACCCCGCCTGTGGGTACACCAGAGGTTGCCAAGGCAATTCTGGTTTCAAACACATCCTCTTCAGGAACCCAGACGGTAGTGCCCCCGTCTGTGAGCCGGTAGGGCGTCCCCCGTTCCTGCAGCGCGGAGACAACAGCCCCTGCGTCTTCAGGACCCAAACCCGAAAAGAGAACCTGGTACTCGGTACGGGAAAAAATGCCTAAAAGAACCAAGGATAGAAAAACACCCAGGACAAATACTCCAACGCCCACTTGCATCGGACGCGACAATTTACCCCAGGTCTCTTTAATTGACTCGACAATATTGTTCATTGTTCACCCACCTAGCTACACTTGCATACGCATGATTTCCTGATAAGCTTCCAATAGTTTGGTTCGAACTGCCATAGTGAGCTGCAAAGCAAGATTCGCCTTTTCTGCAATAATCATTGCATCATGAAACTCGATATCGCCCGTAAGCAGCTGACTAAAGGCCACGTCGCCCTGGTGCTGCAGGGTGTTTACTTCACTGAGGGCTTCCCGCAGATGGCTCTGGAAATCATGGCCTGCCTCCTGACTGGGCTGTCCAAGCTTTGTCAATCGCGGGGCGGTGGAAACATTCATATGTACCTTCATGCAAATCCTCCTCACTCATTGCCGCAGGCTAGCGTCCAATTTCCAAAGCGCGCTGGGCCATCGCCTTGGCGGAGTTCAGCGCAGCAATATTGGCCTCATAGGCCCGGGTGGCTGTAATCAGGTCAACCATTTCCCGCACCACATGCACATTGGGCATCTCTACGTAGCCGTCTGCATTGGCATCTGGATGCTGGGGATCATAAACCAGCCGCGGAGGAGACGGATCGCTGACGACGCCTACAACCCTGACTCCCTGCCCGTGGGAGGTGCTTGGCATAGGGCTCGCTGCCCCATGCATGGACTGATCCAAGATGGGAGCAAAGACCGGCACCTGCCGGCGATAGGGGCCTCCTTCAGCCGAACGCGTGGTGTTGGCGTTGGCCAGGTTGTTGGCAATGGTGTCCATCCGCAAGCGTTCAGCAGTCAAACCGGAAGCTGAAATTCTCAGCGCTTTGAAAACACTCATAAGCTACCTTCTCCCTTCTCCGATAACGGTGCGCAGCTGTCCAAGCTTGCGGCTGACAGCGTCCGTCAGAGACTCATAGTAAAGCTGATTTTCCAATAATAGCACTTGTTCGCGGTCTGGATCAACATTATTTCCGTCATTTCGCATCGAAGTCGAGTTGTCCTGGACTACCGCATAGGAAGCAGAACTTGTCCTGCCCGTCCTGCCTGCTCCCGGCAGATGCCGCTGATGTGTCCTGGACAGCCGGGGACCCTGGCGCCTGGCCAGCTCCCTGGAGAAACCGGTTTCCACCACATCCGAGCGCTTAAAGCCGGGGGTATTAGAATTCGCCAAGTTATTGCTTAAGACATTGTGGCGCAGTGTCGCCTTACCTAGACCTGAACCTAATCGATCAACGAGCTTGAACACAAGGCAGCCCTCCCTGCTCGTCTGCAGATAATAAAGA
>JAAYSR010000076.1 GCA_012518325.1 Bacillota bacterium | reverse complement strand
TTAGAGAAAACTATAGTATTAAGCCCAGGCAGCTATGAGTTCAAGATCGAACTGTATACCGAGTCTTTCCGGATAGGTGACAGAATCAGTCCAGGGGTTTGGCAAGTGATCCACATTTCCGAAAACGAGGAAATGCATATCAACTGGAGCCCAGTGAGTGAAAGGCTGTATGTAACCGGCCGAGTGGAGACTCTGCTCCCTTCTCCGGCAAACTTCAAGCTGGAGCCTTCAGCTGAAGGTGTCCTTCTCACCTGGGACCCGGTTGTTCACCGGGAGGTTACTGGATACTTCCTGTTTGTCCAAGGAAGTCCCCTGGAACGGTATGAGCTGCTCACTTCCCTCCCGCTGTCGGAGACAAGTTTTCTCCATGCCTTAGATCAAGATCAGGCGGCGGAAGTATACTATGCCGTTGCCGCGGTCAGTACCAGCGGCCTGGTGGGCTATTACTCCACTCAGCAATACAGCCGGCCATAGTTCATTAAAGGCACAGGAAATCCTGTGCCTTTTCCTATAAGCGCCAAAGGGCTATGACAATCCCCAATACAGCACCCACTACCACTTCAAAGGGAGTATGCCCGAGAAGCTCGCGCAGCCGTTCTGGATGAAGCTCACGGCGATTCAGATCTTCAATCATCCGATTCAGCACCCGGGCTTGTTTGCCCGCGGCCCTCCTTACTCCGGAAGCGTCATACATTACAATCACAGCAAAAACCGCGGCCAGGGCAAACAATGTTGAGTCAAACCCCTCCCGCAAACCTACCCCTGTACAGAGCGATGTGACAAAGGCACTGTGGGAACTGGGCATCCCCCCTGGCTCCACCAGCCGCTTGAAGTTGAGTTCCTTTGAAACAAGGGCCCAGGAGATAATCTTGAAAACTTGTGCCAGGGCCCAGGCCAAAATGGCGGCCATCAGCACTTCATTGCTTTGAATTTGTCTCAGAACGGGTTGGGAATTAATCGCCTCTGCCCCCTTCATATCAAGTAGATTTAGGCATAGGATGTTCAGGGAGGGATAAAAATGAGCTCAGTTATACCCCTGCTGCTTGTCTTTATCATTGCCGTTCTTACCAAGAACAACCTCTTAGGGGCCGCGGCGGCCATCGTCTTCTTTATTGATCTAATGCGCCTGAACCGCTTCTTCCCCTTGATCCAAAACCGCGGACTGGAAGGAGGCGTACTGCTCCTGACTGTTGCCCTGTTAGTGCCATTGGCCGACGGTCAGCTGACTTTTGAGCGCCTGACAGCCTCCTTGCTCAGCCCGCTGGGCATCTTGGCTGTCATCGGAGGCATCCTGGGAGCCTACTTCAATAGTCAGGGCCTGGAGCTCATTGCTGTAGAACCGTCCATCATCCCTGGCATCCTGATTGGTGTCATGGTCAGCGTATTCTTCTTCGGCGGAGTTTCCGTCGGCCCGATTATGGCCGCGGGCATCACCGCACTGTTGGCCCGCGTACTGATCCGCTGATATGCCAATAGTAATTATAACAGGTTCCGCTTTATGGAACAACTAGGAAGAAATCGCCTCAGATCTTTCCCAGCTTGCGATTAGATGTCGGAAGGCCTCACCAGAAAGGCTTTCTTCCTCGAGAAGCCGCGCGGCTGCCGCCCTGATTATGTCTATTTTGCCAGCCAGGAACGTTTGGACACTTTCCTCTTGTTCTTTAATGATCTCCACGATGGCGGCATGCAGGTCGCTTTTGGGCAGTTCTGCACTGACAATGCCCAGGTGCGACAGGCCTGCATACACCATACGTTTTGCCAACTCGGTTGCCTGCTCAATGTCCCCTGCCGCCCCCGTTGAGCGCTGGCCAAAGATCAGTTCTTCAGTCACAGCTCCTGCCGCAAAGACTTTGATCGAATCCAGGAGTTGTTCTTTTGTATACAGGTATTGGTCGTCCTTGGGATTTTGCCGGATATAGCCCAGGGCCTGATTGCGGGCAGTAATGGTGATGGATGCTACCGAACCGGGGCGTACATGTTCGCTGATCATGGCATGCCCGACCTCATGACAGGCCACCCTTTCAAGTTCTTCCTGCTGCAGTGACCGATTGGACTTCTCCCCGAGCATAACCTTCTCAATTGCTTCCCTGAGGTCGAACTGGCTGATGCTTTCCCGCCCCTCTCGCAAAGCGCTGATGGCTGCTTCGTTGAGCAGACTTTCCAGATGCGCGCCTGAGAAGCCCTGCGTTTCCGCTGCCACAAGTTCCAAGTCCACTTCATGGGAGAGAGGCTTATTAGAAGCGTGGATTTCCAGGATGCGCAGCCGTCCGGTTTTATCAGGCAAGTCAACCTGTACAATGCGGTCAAAACGGCCTGGCCTTAAAAGAGCAGGGTCCAGCAGATCCTTACGGTTGGTGGCCCCAACCACGAGGACCTGAACGGGGTGGTCGCTGCGAATCCCGTCAATTTGAGTGAGCAGTTCATTTAATGTCTGGTCATATTCCATATGACTTGCATTCTTTCCCCTTTTTGCACCTAATACATCAATTTCGTCGATGAAGATTATGGCACTGCTCTTCCCTTCCCGTTCTGCCAGAGCCCGGGCCTGCCTAAAGAGCTGGCGGACCCGGTTGGCACCAACTCCGGCATACATTTGCACAAATTCTGAACCTGAAGCTGCCAAAAAAACCGAGCCGGTGTAATTCGCCGCCGCTTTGGCCATCAGGGTCTTCCCGGTGCCGGGAGGTCCGGTCAGAAGCACCCCTTTCAGGGGCCTGATTCCCAAACGGCTTGTCCTCTCACTTTCCTTTAAAAACGCCAGGGCCTCCAGGAACTCCCGTTTGGCCATCTCTTGGCCGCCGATATCATCGAAGGTAACCTTCGGGATGCTGCTGTTGTCCCCAGTACCGACTGCATTTACGTTGAAGCGGGGGGACAGGCTGCCCCGTCCCTGAAGCACCAGCGCCCCCAGGGCCAGCATGCTTAAGGGGAGCAGGAAAAACGAAAAGTCAACGCCTGAGAGCAGGGCCAAAGCTGCAATAGCCAGCCCTGCGCCTGCAGCCATTTCTTTTGCCAACTTCCTCAACTGACTGCACCTCCATTGCCCCGGACTGAAATCGATCCTTCCTGCCGATCCCGGCTGATCACCCTTCTCAAAGTGTTCTCACCTTCGCTGAGAGTCAGGTAGATGAACTGCCGGTCCACACCCAGTTCCCAGGTGACCCCTTCCTCAGCTGCAAACTCTTCGACCCTTTCCCCCAGGCGCGTAAACTCGCCGGTCATCACAGCTTCCTCTACCGCAACTTGGATGTCCTGAAATAGACGCAATAGTTCTAAGTTGGGCGAGTCCTGGATGTACACTGCATATTCGCCTCCCGCCTCCGCAAGCGTCTCGTACACTGGTCCAAAGGTCAGGCCAAGGGAGCTCTCTTGTTCTACCTCGAGAATTACCAATGTTCGTGAACCTGTTCTGAACAGACCCTTTTCAACGCTGACGTCCAATACGCCGGGGATTTCCAGCAGGCGTTCAACTAAAGGACTGATCACTTGCGTTCTTTGGTGCAGATACTGTGCCCCCATGCCCAGGACGAAAACGCCTAAGAAGACCAAAAGGGCCACTGAGATCCGAAATCCGCGTAAGCGCATGGAACATCTCCTTACTAACGTTTGTTTGTTTCGCAAAAATAAAAGTGTCAGTATGAGATACTGACACATTTATTATAGCATACTATTCCATTGAACTTTTTAGTATATCCTGGGCATTGCGGAAATAATCCACACCTGAAAAAATCGTGATCACTACAGCAATCCACAGCAGCACGGGGGCCCAGGAGATGCCTAGGAGAAAGGCGGTAACTGCGGCTATTTGAGTCACAGTCTTCAATTTACCCAGTTTGGAGGCTGCAATTACTCTGCCTTCTGCGGCAGCCAGCATCCTCAGTCCCGAAACGGAGAATTCCCTTGCTAAGATGATCAGACCAGCCCAGGTACTGACCTGCCCAAGCTCGATCAAGGCCAAGAGGGCTGCTGTAATCAAGAGCTTGTCGGCAATGGGATCAATCAGCTGTCCGAAGCGAGTGACTTCCTTGCGGCTGCGGGCCAAATAGCCGTCCAAACCATCGGTCAACGCAGCTAACAGGAAGACAGCTGCAGCTGGAATATTGAGCCCGGCGGGAAACCTCAAGCATAGATAGGCAAAGAGTGGAACAAGCAAGATGCGTGACAGCGTCACCAAATTAGGCAAGTTTATCAACCGTCAACCTCCTCCCCAACCAGATCGTAATCATGGGCTTCCGTAATCATAACCGGCACCAGCTTGCCAGGTTGAAGCGTCCCCCGTCCCAAATAGACAACACCGTCCACATCAGGCGACTGCCCCTGGTGGCGGCCAATCAGCACTAGATCGGATTCAGCAGAAGCGAACTCCACCAGGACCTGGAGCTTGCGGCCTACCAGTTCTTGGTTCAACTCTCGTGATATCCTCTGCTGGAGGGCCATTGCCTGCCGATGGCGGGCTTCTTTGACCCCTTCTTCAATCTGATCGGGATAATCATGGGCGGCGGAATTCTCTTCCCGGGAATACTTGAAAATGCCCACATGGTTCAACCGTTCTGCCTCCAAAAACGTTAGAAGTTCCTGAAAGTCCTCCTCTGTCTCGCCGGGAAAACCCACAATAAATGAGCTGCGAATCGTGACACCCGGAATTTTGGCGCGAATCCTCTGAATCAACTCCCGAGTAGATTGGAAATCCCCGGGGCGTTTCATTCTTTTCAGCACCTGTCCGGAAACATGCTGCAGCGGAAGATCGACGTACTTCACGATATTCGGCGTTGTGTTGATCAACTCAAGGAGCTCATCAGTTATGCTTGAAGGATAGGTATACAGCAGGCGAATCCACGGAAAGTCCAGGGCAGCAAGTTCCCGCAGTAAATGTACAATGCTTGTACCTATATCGCCGCCGTAGGCTGTGGTGTCCTGTGCGATCACAGCCACTTCCTGCACTCCCTGTTCTTTAAGGACCTTAGCTTCTGCTAGAATCGAATCCAGACTGCGGCTGCGACGCCTGCCCCTAATGGCGGGGATCACACAGAAAGCGCAGCGATGATTGCAGCCCTCAGCGATCTTCAAGTACGCAAAGTGGGATCCGGTTGTGGAGACGCGGCGATAGGCCTGATCATAGTTAAAGAAGCCATCCCTTTGGGTGAGAACGCGTTCTCCCGCGGCTGCGCGTTTGATAATGTCAGGCACCAAGTCCAGCTCATTGGTGCCAACCATGGCATCGATCTCAGGAATTTCATCCCAGAGCTCCTGAGTGTACCGCTGTGACAGACAGCCCATAACCACAAGGGCCTTGCAGCTGCCCTTTTCTTTATACCCAGCCATTTCCAAGATCGCGTTGATGGACTCTTCTTTGGCCTCTTCAATAAATCCGCATGTATTGACAATAATGATCTCGGCCTGAC
>JAAYSR010000075.1 GCA_012518325.1 Bacillota bacterium | reverse complement strand
CATTTTGGCCGGTGTGAAACTTTTATGGTTTTCGACACTGAGAACGAACAGATTGTGAAAACCGAAGCGGTGCCCAACCCTGGGCATAGACCTGGCTTCTTGCCTCGCTTTCTGCATGATCTTGGTGTGCAGACCATCATTTCTGGCGGCATGGGTGGTTCAGCTGTTGAGCTGTTTAACGGGAATAATATTGAGGTGATTGTAGGGGTTAAGGGAAGGGCAGAACAAGCGGTCCAGGACTACCTTGCGGGCAACCTTAAGACCACAGGTTCGGTTTGCCATGAACATAAGTTCCATGGCGAGTGCGAAGAATGAATCAACGTTCGTCTAAGATCTTTACGGCAGGCAGGATGTTCTGAGCCTGCCTTTTTTGATTCCGCAGGAGTATCTTGTTCTGAGAAGAATTACTGGAGAAAGCAGTAGAGTATAGTAATATGGGAGGCTGAGGGGGATATGAAATGGCGACAATACTTATCACCGGTCTGTCCGGCGTCGGCAAGTCCAGCGTGTTGGCGGGATTAAGAGCCCAAGGCTACAATACCGTGGACACAGATTACGGCTATACAATTAAGGTGACAGAAGACGGTGAGGACGAAGTAGTCTGGGATAGAACCAAGATCAGTGTCCTCTTGCATAAACATCAACACTCCCATCTGTTCATTTCAGGCTGCTATGCGAATCAGGGGGAGTTTTATCATTGCTTTGACCAAGTTGTGCTGTTAACCGCTGAACTGGAGGTGATGCTGGAGCGGATCGAGCGAAGAACATCCCATGACTATGGCAAAAGTCCCAGGGAGAGGGAGGAAATAATAGATAGTTATAAGAATATCTTACCCTTGCTAAAAAAGGGGGCGACTGTCACCATTGATACCACTGAGGCAAGAGTCAGCGAGGTCTGTGAGCGGCTGAAAGTGTTGGTTGAAAACTGTTGAAAATCTAGGCGCACTAGGCGCACTGGGATAATCATGAGAACTTCTGAAAGTGGAGGGGTCAAATTGAACACTCAAGGTGAAATTACAGGATTGGCACATATTGGGGTGCATACAGATGATTTGGAGAAGTCTATTGAGTTCTATCGGGATGTTCTCGGTTTCACCGTAGACCATATTGCGGAAATACGCGGCGGTGCAGTAAAACTTGGTTTCTTGGTGCAAGGAAGCTGCGTTATTGAACTGATCCACAATCCCGGCATGGAAGTCGCAGCTAACCGGCAGGCTGGCATCATTGATCACATTGCCCTTGGCGTGAAAGACATTTCGCCCCTGGTGAAACGACTTGAGGCCAAGGGAGTTGCCTACGAGACCAAGGAGCCCGGCCATGTGGATCTGAAAAACGGGGCAAAAAACATCTTCTTCCAGGGTCCCAGCGGAGAGCGCCTGGAATTCTTTGAATACCTGTAGTGTGCACCCGTGTTTCAAAACCCTTCAGCGATGGAGGGTTTATTTTTTTGTCAGGCGGAATTTGTGAATAATAAATAACAGGAACTGTACTGGGGCAAACGGGCAGTGTCTAGTAATAGAAGGGAAGACAGTTAATGGATTCCGGCATTGTGATTCAGATTGTATCTCTAGGTGTGATGCTGATTCTGTCGGCATACTTTTCCGCCGCCGAGACTGCCTTTACGTCCTTCAATGCGGTTAGGATGAAAAACGCAAGCTCGCAGGGGAACAAAAGGGCAAGTCTCGTCATGAAACTGGCAGAAGACTATGATCGGCTTCTTACAACGCTCTTGATCGGGAACAACATTGTGAACATTGCGACTGCCTCACTTGGTACGGTGCTTTTCACCCGGATTTGGGGCAAAGGGGGAGTGACAGTGTCAACCGTGGTAATCACCCTTCTGGTCTTGACCTTTGGAGAGATCTTTCCCAAAACCTTTGCTAAGAAAGCGGCTTACCATTACACCATGTTTGCTGCGCCCCTAATTGGGGTTCTTGTAGTGCTCTTTTTTCCCCTTAGCCGCTTTTACGCTTGGACCAAAGACATTTTGTCACGCAGGTTTCACCTCGAACAAGAACCAGGCATCACCGAAGCGGAGCTTTTGACCATTGTGGATGAGGCCAGGAGCGAAGGGGGCATCAGGGAACAGGAAGGCGAGCTGATTCGGTCTGTGTTTAGATTTGACGATCTGGAGGCGGAAGATATTCTTACTCCCCGCGTCGACATTGCCGCGGTTGCAGCAGATGCCACTAAGGACGAGGTCCTCGATGTTTTTCGCAACACCGGCTTTTCCAGGCTCCCCGTCTGCCAGGGATCAATTGATGAAATTGTGGGCGTTATCAATCTGAAGGATTTCTACAACGAAGTGGTTCAGAGGAATGCTTCCCTGGCCGGTATTGTGCAGCCGGCAGTTTTTGTGGCTGCTTCCACCAAATTGAACACTCTCATGAGCCTGCTGCAGCAGAAAAAGGCACATCTTGCTGTGGTGGTAGACGAGTATGGGGGCACCCTTGGAATAGTCACAATGGAAGACATCATTGAAGAGCTGGTCGGCGAAATTTGGGATGAACATGATCATATCGTCGAAGAAATTGAGGAGCAGTCAGACGGCAAGTATAGGGTG
>JAAYSR010000074.1 GCA_012518325.1 Bacillota bacterium | reverse complement strand
TGCACCGTCGGCAACCAGGCCTGCGAACGCTAGCAGCGGGCTGCGGTGCCAACAGGAGGTAATTTGTTGCTGGATAAAACCTGTGTTCATACGTTTCAGCAGGGCGGACTGAATCTCGTCATCGACGGCAACTCTGGTGCAGTGCATGCGGTGGATGATGAGGCACTGGCCCTGATTCGCGAGGTGTGTTCTGCTGAAAGTGTTCAGAATCTTAAAAACTTAGCGGCTTACTTAGAAATTACGCCGCACAGTTCTGAACTGAAAGAAGAAGTTTATGCCCTGGCGGAGGCAGGCCTGCTTTTCAGCCCCGACCTCACCGAGGCGCCGCCCAGGCCGGAGACGGTTGTCAAGGCGCTGTGCCTCAATGTGGCCCACGACTGCAATCTGCGCTGCGATTACTGTTTCGCATCAACCGGAGATTTCAAGGGTGCCAGAGAGCTGATGCCGTTTGAGGTTGCCCAGGCCGCTGTGGATTTTCTTTTGGAGAATTCTCAGCACCGCAGGCAGCTGGAAATTGACTTTTTTGGCGGAGAGCCCCTGATGAACTGGGATGTGGTCCGCAGGACAGTGGAATATGCCCAGAAGGAAGCGGAAAAGCTTGGCAAAGTCTTTCGCTTCACCATCACAACCAACGGTCTTGGCCTCACCCCTGAGATTGAAGATTTTATCAATCAGCATATGTACAATGTCGTTTTGAGCATTGACGGGCGCAAAGAGGTGAACGACCGGGTCAGAAGGACGGTCGCGAACCGCGGCTCGGTCTATGAGATCATTATTCCCAAGTTCCAAAGGCTGGTCAAAAACAGGGGGGAGAAAAGCTATTACGTGCGGGGGACTTTTACCGCGCACAACCTGGACTTTGCCCAGGATGTTGCCCATCTCCACGAGCTGGGTTTTGAGCAGATTTCTATGGAACCGGTTGTGGGGGATCCTGAAGAGGAGTACTCCCTTGGACCGGAGCATCTGCCCAGGATTTTAGAGGAGTACGAGGACCTGGCCGAACTTTACCTGGAGCGGCGGGCTGAGGGACAGGGCTTCAGCTTCTTCCACTTCAATGTGGAACTGCACAAGGGGCCTTGCCTGTACAAAAGGCTCAGCGGCTGCGGGGCAGGCTATGAATATGTGGCGGTGGCCCCTTCGGGAGAAATCTATCCCTGCCACCAGTTCGTCGGGGAGCCGGACTATGTCTTGGGCACCGTTTGGAGCGGGCTGGAGGCCAAGGAGCTCTCTGACTCCTTCAAGGACTCCCATGTGCTGAACAAGCCCGTATGCCGCACCTGCTGGGCAAAGTATTTTTGCAGCGGCGGCTGCGACCGGCATAATTTACAAGCTTCAGGCAGCAGGACAGTCCCAGATGAGCTGGCCTGCGCCATGGAGAAAAAACGGCTCGAGTGCTCCTTTTACATTCAGGCAGTCCTCAGTTCCGAATCAAACTGAATATAGAATGTTTCAGAAACGAGGAAGGACAAGCTATATCTGGGCACTTGGCTTGTTTGGAGTTACTAGTGCAACCGGCTGGCTTCTTGCTGATGCCGGTTTTTTGCTAGGAAGGTGGAGATTGAGGTGCGGAAACGTCTTGGCGATATACTGAAAGATCAGGGTCTGCTTTCTGACCAGCAGCTGGCGGTGGCCCTGGACGAGCAGAAGCGGACTGGTGAACGTCTGGGACAGACCCTGTCCAGGCTGGGCTTTGTAACAGGCAGCCAGGTGACTGATGCCCTGAGCGAGCACCTGAAAATCGAGCGTGTGCATCTGGCCCGGCGCTATCTGGAGCCGGAAATTGTGGATCTGATTCCGGCATCGGTAATCGTCTCCAAGCATGTCCTGCCTATTGAGCTGCAGGACGGAGTGCTGGTTGTGGCTATGGCGGATCCTCTGGATATCAACATCATGGACGACCTGCAGCGTCTGACGGGCAAGATCATCACCCCTGTGGTTGCCACCGAAGAGGAGATCGAGGAGGCCTTCCACAGGACCCGCAACATTGCCC
>JAAYSR010000073.1 GCA_012518325.1 Bacillota bacterium | reverse complement strand
TGCCAGGTTACCCATGACTTGGGCCTGGAGCTGATGATCTGCTCGACCTTTTCCGGATCCACTGCCCGCTCTTTGTCGCAGAAGCGTCCCAAGGCAACTATTTTTGCGATTTCCCAGAATCCTCATGTCGTCAGGCAGCTGGCTATGTCCTGGGGCGTCTTTGCCGCCTACCAGGAAAAGGACAGCGATGTGGAAAGATCCATCCGCCAAGCTTTAGACAAGGCAATTAAGCGCAATTTGCTTGCACCTGGAGATGTGGTTACCATTGTGACCGGCCTCTCGGTGGGAGTGCCCGGCGAGACCAACATGCTGCAAGTGCGAAAGGTTGAGGAATCTTGAAAATAGGGAAGCTGTCAGGGGATACGCTGGAACGGATGGTTCTGTCAACCATCCGGTTTCTGCGTGAGGATGTTCTGGTCCACGCCGGTTTGGGCGAGGACTGTTCTGTGATTGATTTTGGCGACGAGGTCTGCATTGTCACCAGCGACCCGATTACCGGTGCAACGGAGGGTGTGGGGGAGCTGGCGGTCCATGTGGCCTGCAATGATCTGGCTGCCAACGGCGGAACGCCGGTTGGGGTGCAGATTGTGCTGCTTCTGCCGGAACAGTCCAGGGAAGAGCAGATCCGACACATTATGGAGGACATTCAGCAGGCGGCGGCCAGCCTCGAAGTAGAGGTAATCGGCGGCCATACTGAAATCACCAGCCGGGTGGCGAGCCCGGTGGTTTCCATCACCGCCATCGGCAGGGCGCCAAAGGACCGCTATGTCACTTCCAAGGGCGCCAAGCCGGGGGACGACATTGTAATCACCAAGGGCGTGGGTATTGAAGCCACCGCCATTTTGGCCAGGGACTACAGTGATCAGCTGCCCTTTGAGATATCGGAAGAGGAGATCCGATGGTTCACCAAGCAGCTTTCAGTTGTTCCTGAAGGCCTCCTTGCGGCTGAACACGGGGTGCATGCCATGCATGACATTACCGAAGGCGGCCTGGCAGGGGCAGTGAGGGAGATCTGTCAAGCTGCCGGGGTTGGAGCCGAGATCAGGGAGGCAGATGTGCCTGTGCCCTACCTGACCAGGGTGATCTGTGAATTCTTTGGACTGGACCCTTTAAGGCTGCTCTCTTCAGGTTCGATGCTGATTGTGGCCCCCAAGGGGGAAGAACTGGTTGAGAAGCTCTCTGAACAGGGGATTCCTGCATTCATCGTAGGCACGATTACAGAAGGCACGCATCCTGTGGTGATCCACAAAAGCGGCGAGAGAGAAGAGATCACAGCCCATGTTGAGGATGAGCTGTGGAAATTTTTCCGCAGGGAAGAAGGGGCAGAATAGACATGATACCGGCAAATCCCGGCAAGAGACTGGAAATAGAAATTGACGGCAGGGAATATCTTAGAATTCCTGTGCGGACAGAGCTGATTTCCACCACAGATGACATTGTGGAAGTGGTGAAAAGATACACAGAAGGCCTGGTGCAGGAGGGCGACCTGGTTGTGGTGAGCGAAAAGGTTGTCGCCATCACCCAGGGCAGGGCCTTTCGCATCAGTGAGATCAAGCCCTCCAGGCTCGCGGTTTTGTTAAGCAGGTTTGTACATAAGTCTCCCCACGGCATCGGCCTTGGCATGCCGGAGACGATGGAACTTGCCATTCGTGAAGTGGGGGCGCTGAAGATTATCTTTGCAGCCATAGTTGCCGCTGTTGGCAAGCTCTTTGGCATCAAAGGCCTCTTTTACCGTATCTGCGGTCCTAAGGCCAGGGCCATCGACGGACCCTGCGATTACACCATCCCCCCTTACAATGACTACGCGGTTATGGGACCGGAAGACCCAGACGGAGTAGCCAGGCAGATCAAGAGGGAAGTGGGCTGTGCCGCCGCGATTATTGACGCCAACGACCTTGGCGTAAACATTCTAGGCGTCTCAGGGCCCGAAGTGGAGATACCTTTGCTTGAGAAGCTCCTTAAGGACAATCCCCTGGGCCAGTCCGCGGAGCAGACTCCCATCGGCATTATCCGCCTGGCCAAAGAGGCTGTCCTGGCGGGCCAGGCCTAGAGAAACACCGCAGGCTGAACCCTGCGGAGAAGGAATGAAATGATTGACGAAGCAGAGTATCTGGACGAACAAATATTTTGTGGCACTGATGGCAGCCATTGCCTGCATTTTGTGGGGCAGCGCCTTTCCGGTTTTGAAGATCAGCTATGCTGAACTGCAGATTGAAACGGCAGATGTCTCGGCCCGGATGTTGATTGCCGGGGCCAGGTTTTTCCTGGCGGGGCTGATGGTGTTTGCGGTGCAAAAGCTGCTTTTGCGCCAGCCAGTGAAAGTTAAGAAGAAAAGTCTGCTGCCGCTCTTAGTTTTGGGCCTGGCCCAAACCGGGCTGCAGTACTACTTTTTCTATAACGGCGTCGCGGTGGTGAGCGGCATAAAAAGCGCCATCCTCAATGCGGCGGGCAATTTCTTTGTTGTGATTTTGGCCCACTTTATCTACACCAATGACCGCCTCAACCTGGGTAAAGTGCTGGGCTTAATCGCCGGCTTCGGCGGCATTGTTCTTGTGAACTGGCGACCGGGTGCGGTTATCGGCTGGGAGTTCACTCCGCGGGGCGAGGGGTTTTTAATCGCCGCGGGGCTCACCAGCGCCCTGGGTACTTTTTGGGCCAAGGGCTTGGGTAGAGAGACTAATCCTATCACCGTTAACGCCTACCAGCTCACCCTGGGCTCACTGCTCCTTTTAGGGCTGGGCATTCCTGCCTTTATGGAAGGGCACTTGACCCCAACGCCGCTCTTTTGGATCCTGTTTATCTATTCGGCCTTTTTGTCGGCAGCCGCCTTTTCTATTTGGTATATCCTCCTCAAACACAATAAGGCAGGGGAGGTCACGTTCTACAGGTTTATGATCCCGATTTCCGGGACCATCCTCTCAGCGACGCTGCTGCCGGACGAACACTTTAGCCTTTCGATGTTCATTGCTTTGCTGCTTGTGGCCAGCGGCATCGGCGCAGTCAATCGCTGGCAGCGAAACAGCCGTTAGCTCCTGACTTCCACCCGTATGATCTCATCAATGGGGATGGCTGTGCCATCCATTAGAACAACCGCACGTTCATACTGATCAATCTTTTTGGCGCTGCCTGAGGCTGTAACATAGGCACCGCCTTCTTTTTTTGCATCGGGACGGAAGTAGGTGATCTCCACCAGGGGGTGTTCCCTAATCCGATCTGCCACAGCCAGCAGCTTAACGTTTATGTCAGCTTTGAGATACTCGTCCAGTTCGATTCTGCGTTCGGTCACCCGCGCGGTTTCCCGTACCGATTCTTCGTAGCCCACCAGGGCGGCAAAGGGTGCGAACTGCGCCGCCCGGCTGGCTTGGGGCATGCGGGGCCTGTTCAGCCGCACCGGCCGGGGCAGATTGATGATATCCTCGTATGAATCTGTCATGCCTTATGGCCTCCAATCTGCTGGTTGCGCTCAATCGTGGTGGCGCCGTCCTCCAGATTCAGCCCCTTCAAAAGGGCGTTCTTCCCAAATCTCTTCCTGATGGCCAAAGCCGCTTCCTGAACTTTCCGCTCCCGCTCCAGCTGCTCTTCTTTCCGCTTCTGAGCCTCATAGTCTGTAAAAAGATCCAGCTGCTGAAAGTTTCCCCGCTGAGCAACAGCCTTTTCATCCAGGATGTTGTTGGCTGCCAAATTCACCCTTCGCACCAACAAATTCGGATCAGCAATGCGGTCAAAGAGTTCCAGCACCGCGCCGACAATTAGTTGGGTGGAGGAGGTGTAGCGATCCAGGCTGATGCTGCCGTTGGCGCCTTTGGGAATGGAACGGCCGTAGCTGTCGATGGTGACTTCTCCTCTGAAGGCTTTGCGGCTCGCCTCATCCTTGAGGTTCAGGGCATCATAGCCGACGCTTAACACGATCTGGTTGGTCATCAGCCCTTTGTCCACCAAGTCCAAAACCAGAAGCTCTGCCATTTCCCTGGCAATGAGCCTGGCTTTGTCAAAGGGATAGGGGCAGGGGAGGACCTGGCCTGAACCCATGCTCTTGGACTGGGGCCGGTAGGCTTTAATATCTGCAATGGTGCAGCACTCCCAGCCCCAGGCATGATCGATTAAGAGCTCAGCGTTGACTCCAAAGAGCTGGTAGAGAAGGCCCTGGTTTTCCAGGGAGCACCTGGCGATATCCCCCATGGTGTACATGCCGTGCTCTTCCAGACGCTTGGCGTAGCCCTTGCCTATGCGCCAGAAGTCGGTGAGGGGACGGTGTCCCCAGAGCTCCCGGCGGTATTTCTTCTCATCCAGTTCCGCGATGCGGACTCCATTCTCGTCGGTGGGTATATGCTTGGCGCCGATATCCATGGCAATCTTGCTTAAGTAAAGGTTGGTGCCGATGCCGGCAGCGGCGGTAATCCCGGTGGTCTCCAACACATCAAGGAGGATCTTGGTGACAAACTCCCTGGCAGAAACCCCAAGGGATTTTAGATAGCATGTGGCATCGAAAAAGACCTCATCAATGGAGTAGACATGGATATCTTCCGGGGCAAGGTACTTCAGGTAGACTCCGTAAATGCGGGTGGAGTAGTCGATGTAAAGGGCCATTCTGGGCGGGGCTGCGATGTAGTCCAGGGCCAAAGAAGGGGAAGAGCGGAGCTCAGGATCGAAAACTGAGCTGCCGG
>JAAYSR010000072.1 GCA_012518325.1 Bacillota bacterium | reverse complement strand
CCCCGTGGTTACATGCGCCGTTTTCAGATGTGCCGTGTATGCTTCCGGAAATATGCCAATGAAGGGCAGATTCCCGGGGTAACCAAATCCAGCTGGTAGGGGTCCGAAAGGAGGTTTCCTGAATGGTTATGACTGATCCAATTGCGGATATGCTCACACGGATTCGGAATGCCAGTTCCGTGAAGCATGAGTCGGTAGATGTTCCCCGTTCACGCCTTAAGGAAGAGCTGGCTCGGATCCTTAAGGATGAAGGGTTTATTAGAGAGTATAAGGTTTTAGATGATGATAAGCAGGGTACTATCCGAATCTATTTGAAGTATGACTCCAATAAAGGTCAGGTTATTAAAGGCCTGAAGCGCATTAGCAAGCCTGGTTTGCGGGTCTATACCAACAAGGATGAAGTACCGAGAGTGTTAGGTGGCTTAGGTGTAGCTATCCTATCAACCTCAAAAGGAATCATGACAGACCGCGCTGCCCGCAAAGAGGGCATTGGCGGGGAAGTAATTTGCTACGTTTGGTAAGGGAGGGAAAAGCATGTCCAGAATTGGAAGAGCTCCAATCGAGATTCCTGCTGGTGTTGAGGTCACAATCAATGGCAACTCCATTGATGTCAAGGGCCCCAAGGGCAAGCTCAGCCGCGAGTTTCATCCTGAGATGAAGGTTGAGGTGGCTGACGGCTCGATTGTTGTGACCAGACCCAGTGATAATAAAGAACACCGTTCCCTCCACGGACTGACTCGTACATTGATTGCGAATATGGTTCACGGGGTGACGGAAGGATTTACTCGCAACCTGGAAATTGTTGGGGTAGGATACAGGGCGGCAAAGCAGGGCAACAAGCTTGTCTTGTCCCTGGGTTATTCTCACCCGATCGAAGTAGAGCCGGCACCGGGCATCGAAATCGAGGTGCCGACACCGACAAGGATTTCTGTCAAAGGCATTGACAAGGAGCTTGTAGGTCAAACGGCTGCTAACATTCGAGACTTTAGAAGACCTGAACCTTACTTGGGTAAAGGTGTTCGTTACGAAGGCGAAAAAGTACGTAGAAAAGCAGGTAAAGCAGGTAAGGCTTAAAAGGAGGGTAATAGATGGCCAAATTTAGTCGGCGTGAAGCGAGGAAACGTAGGCATAAGCGTGCGAGACAGCGGATCATTGGTACTCCAGAGCGTCCAAGGCTCAATGTCTATCGCAGCCTGAAGCACATCCACGCCCAAATCATAGATGACAGCATCGGACACACTTTGGTTTCTGCCTCCTCTGTCGAGCCTGAACTGCGTGCAAAGTTGGGAAACACAGGAAACAAGGCAGCAGCCAAGGAAGTGGGGCTTGCCCTGGCCGAGCGGGCTAAAGAGGCAGGCATTGAAAAAGTTGTATTTGATCGTGGCGGCTACATCTATCACGGCAGAATTGCTGCTTTAGCAGACGGGGCCCGTGAAGGCGGCCTAGAATTCTAGGTACAAGGGAGGGAAACGAACTTGTCGAAACGAAATGAAACTAGTGGCGTTGAGCTACAAGAACGCTTAGTCAATATTAATCCTGTCTCTAAGACCGTTAAAGGCGGGCGGACACGTTCCTTCAGTGCCTTAGTGGTGGTTGGAGACGGCAACGGCATGGTAGGCATGGGCCTTGGGAAGGCCAAAGAAGTGCCTGAGGCAATCCGCAAGGCTACGGAAGAAGCCAAGAGGAACATGATCCGGGTGCCCATAGTCGGGACTACAATTCCCCATGCAGTCACAGAGACCTACGGCGGAGCCCGGGTGCTTCTGAAGCCAGCTTCCGAAGGTACAGGAGTTATTGCCGGCGGCCCTGTTCGTGCAGTGTTGGAATCTGCCGGTGTGCGCGACGTCTTGACCAAGTCCTTGGGCTCTTCCAACCCCATTAACGTTGTCAGGGCGACACTCAAAGGGCTTAGCAGCCTAAGAACCGTGGAAGAAGTAGCCCGGCTTCGCGGGAAAACTCCCGGAGAGATCTTAGGTTAGGGGGCGAATGTTGTGGCAAAGTTGAAAATAACGTACAAAAAGAGTGTCATCGGTTATGCGCAGGACCAGAAGGACACGGTGGCAGCCCTTGGTTTGAAAAAACTCGGCACGTCCGTTGTCCATGACGATAACCCTGCAATTCGGGGTATGATCCACAAGGTAAGGCATTTACTAGAAGTGGAAGAACTAGATTAGTCAGAGGGGGTGTAAGTGTGCGGATTCATGAACTTAAACCCGCAAAAGGCAGCACGCACAGAAGAAAAAGAGTAGGTCGCGGTATTGCTTCCGGTTGGGGCAAGACTTCTGGAAGGGGTCACAAGGGTCAGGGCCAGCGTTCCGGCGGCGGCAAAGGCCGGTACTTTGAAGGAGGCCAAACGCCTTTGGTAAGGCGGCTGCCCAAACGGGGATTCACCAATGTGTTTCAAAAAGTGTACGCTGAAGTCAAGTTGCATGACCTGAATCGGTTCGCACCGGGTACAGTGATCACTCCCGAGCTCTTGATTGAATCTGGGCTTGTAAAGAAAGTCAACGACGGGATTAAGATTCTCGGCAACGGCGAGATCAATCATGCGTTAACGGTGCAGGCTCACAGTTTCACAAAATCGGCAGCAGCCAAAATTGAAGAGGCTGGCGGAACAGTAGAGGTGATCTAGTTGCTAGCTGCAATGAGAAATGCTATGAAGATCCCCGATTTACGGAGGAAGATTCTCTATACCATTGCCTTGCTCGCGGTCTACAGAATTGGATCCTTTGTACCGGTTCCTGGGGTGGACGCAGTAGGTTTGGCCCAGCAGTTGGGGGTCGACGGTGGCAACATCTTCGGGTTCTTGAACCTTTTCACCGGGGGAGCTTTAGAACGTTTTACAGTATTTGCACAGGGTGTCAGCCCTTACATTACAGCTTCAATTGTCATGAACTTGCTGGGCATCGTTGTGCCTAGTCTCGAAAAGTTGTCCAAGGAAGGACCTGAGGGTCGCAAAGTGATCGCACAGTACACTCGTTACGCAACGGT